>CAVJWS010000014.1:0-33112 GCA_963653485.1 Prevotella sp. CAG:279 | reverse complement strand
GGAGTAGCGGCTGCGATGGGCGTCGTGGCGCGGCCGGAGTGGGCCTGTCGCGGTGTTTGTGCGTGCGCCGGACGATTTGCTGCGGCGTTGGGGGGAGCACCTCTGCGGGCCTCCGGGGTGAGGCTGCTGCCTCGGGTGCGGCAAGTAAGCATACGGCCGCCGTCCCACGTTTGGGGTGGCGGCCGTTTTTCGATTGATTGGGTTGATATGGCTGGCAATATCGAAAGCTCGGTGGTGTTGGACTTCCATAAGACGCGTGCCTACAAGGAGATGGGCTCCGACTTGCGCCGGGCGCTCTCTCGCTACAAGCGCGAGACGGGCGCTAGCGACGAGTTCGTGTCCAACCAGCTGCGGCTCAAAGACCTCAAGCACGTTGACGAGGCAACGAAGAAGCAGGCGCAGGGGGCTGGCTCCTGGCCGCTCATCATCGCCCTCGTGATGGACCTCGTGGCGGTCAACTCCATGCAGCCCATCGCTGTCTTCTTGTGCACAGGAGTGCTGCTCGTACTTGGCTTCATGTGGATCACGGGCCGCTTCAACAGCATCGAGGCCGAAAGGCGCGCCATTCGTAAGCGAATCCGCAAGGTCTCCGAACCTACCTTCGATGCCTGGCTCAAGGAGAACGAGCCCGCTTTGGCCGAGAAGTTTAGCCCGGCTCCCAAGAGGGCTGACGACGAGGACGAGTAGAGGCTAGCTCTCGTATGCAGGAGCTGCCGTGGCCGGGCCGAAGGCCGCTGCGAAAACGGCCGCCTCGCTTGCAACAAGGCTTCTTGGCGGATGCCAACGCGCGCGCCAACGCCCGCCTCTAGTCCGATCGACGAACCTGCCACATCTCCTCTACCAGCGCTTATGCAGCGTTACGCATCGTTAACAAAAAAGTTGTTGCGTGGCGCGGGCTGCGGGGCGTATAGTTCCGGCAACGCGCAGAAGCGCATCGCATCGAGCTAAGCAGAGAGGAGCGCCACATGTTCAAGTCCCAGAACAACAACTGGTGGTGGCGCAACCTGGCTTCGCTCGGTCGATGGTGAGTCTTGTCGCGCATACATCTCGCGAACTTGTAAGGGCTCCCGGTTCGACCGGGGCCCTTTTTTCGTCTCGGAGCCGCCTGCGGGCGCCCGGCGCAGACGACGAGGCGGCCCCGCAAGCCTTTGCATCGCACGCCCTCGCAAGCATCCCTCGCACATCTCACACAAACCAACCCGTCAAGCGGGAAAGAAAGGAACCAAAAATGTCCCAGAACGCCCAGCAGGCCCGCACCGTCTCCACCGAGAACCACGGCACCCTCGACCTCAAGGCCCTCACCCTCTACGCCATCCTGCTCGCCGCCGGCTTTGTCCTTAACATGACCGTCTCCAAGTTCTTCAGCGGCCTCACCGGCGGCTTCCTCTCCCCGGAGTTCATCATCGCGGCCTTCTGCCTCGAGATTCTCATCATCAAGCCCAAGGTTCCGCAGGCCGCCGCCCTTGGCCTGCTCGCCGGCGTGGTGATCCAGATCACCGCCTCCGTGAAGGGCCCCGACCTCATCGCCGAGCCAGTCGCCGCCGTGGTCATGGCCCTGCTCGTCTCCGCCTTCGCCAACGGCAACGCCGCCAAGGCCCTCCCGCTCGTCGGCACCTTCGTGGTCACCTGCATCTCCGGCCTCATCTACGCCGCCATCTTCTCCTTCTTCGTTATGCAGAATCCTGCATTCATCGGCGTGATGGCCCCGGTTGTCGCCGGCACCGGCGTTGCCAACGCCGTCATCGTCGCCGCGCTCTTCATCCCCATCAAGAAGGCCCTCAAGATCGCCTAACGCTGTTCCAGGCGCCCTTGCTCAGATAGTCCGTTCCACCGCAACGTCAGCTCCACCGCACTATCCAGCACGTCCCATTAGGTACCAACGGGCACAACGCCCGAAAAGCCACAAGCCATAAGCAAACGCAAAGCCGCAACCGCGGCGCACAAGGAAGGAATCCCAAAATGGCTAACAACAACGAAGCCCGCACCGTCTCCGCCTCCGCCAAGTCCGACGGCGTCGTCGACATCAAGTCCCTCGTCCTGCTCGCCATCCTGCTCGCCGCCGGCTTCATCCTCAACATGACCGCCGGCAACGCGCTTGCCACCGTGGGCATCAAGCCGCAGTTCATCATCGCCGCCTACTCGCTGGCCATCCTGCTCACCGACGCCACCGCCGTCCAGTCCGTCATCTACGCCCTCGTCTCGGCCTGCGTGGTCCAGCTCACCACCTCCATCCCCGGCCTCAACTTCGTGACCGAGGTCGCCGGCGCCCTCACCATGTTTGCCCTGTGCAAGGCCAACCTCAGCGTCGCCGGCAAGTCCGTGACCCCGTTCGTCGGCGCCCTCGTGGCCACCTTCGTCTCCGGCGCCCTCTTCGCCGTCCTCGGCACCGTCATCATGGGCGCCCCCGTGGCCTCCTGCATCGTCAAGGCCCCCATCGTCCTGGGCACCGCCGCCTTCAACGCGGTCGTCGTCCAGGCCCTCTACCTCCCGCTCAACAAGGTCCTCAACAAGTAATCGGCTACCATGAGACGCGCCGGCTCGCAGGGGTCGGCGCGTTTTTGTATGCGCGGCTCCACCACAGAAAGGCTCGCAATGGGCGCGACCACCCCCATCATCGAGATGCGCGACGTCTCGTTCTCCTACAGCAACGGCGACGGCGTTTGTGAGACCAAGGCGCTGAGCTCGGTTTCCCTCGCCATCGGTGCGGGCGAGTTCGTGGGCGTCATAGGCCCCTCGGGCGCTGGCAAGTCCACGCTTGCCTCGGTCATGAGCGGTGCCATCCCGCACCACTTCACCGGCGAGCTCTTTGGCGCCACGCTGGTGGACGGCCGCGACACCTGCGAGGTCACCCTCACCGACATCTCGCGCATCGTCGGCAGCGTGCTGCAGGACATCGACGCGCAGATGGTCGCCTCCGTGGTGGAAGACGAGATGATCTTTGGCCTGGAGAACTTTGGCGTGCCGCACGACCAGATTGAGGAGCGCATCACGCGCGCGCTGGACACCGTGGGCTTTGACAGCGAGCGCACGCGCGAGATCGCCACGCTGAGCGGCGGCCAGAAGCAGAAGCTCGCCATCGCGGCCATCCTCGCGCTCGAGCCGCGCGTGGTGGTGCTCGACGAGCCCACCGCCGCGCTGGACCCGGCCAGCTCGCGACTGGTGTTCGAGACCCTCCGCGAGATCAACGAGCGCCTGGGCGTCACCGTGGTGGTCATTGAGCAGAAGGTCGCGCTGCTTTCCGAGTTCTGCGGGCGCATCCTCGTCATGGACGACGGCAAGGTGGCCTTTGACGGCACGCCGCACGAGGTCTTTAGCAACAACGCCGAGCTCCGCGCCATGGGCGTGGACTCGCCGCGCGTGGCCCGCATCTCGCACAGCCTGGCGCAGAAGGGCCTGGTGGAGAGGCGCCTGGTGGAGAGGCGCGAGCCCTGCCTCAACGTGCCCGAGGCGGCCGCGTTGATTCGCGAGCTGGTGGGCGCGGGCGTTGCTGCGGACGGCGATGCTGCGGGCGCTGCGGGCGTCGCGGCTGACGCAGTTGCCGCCGCGGACGCTGCGCCTGACGATGGCTCCGAAAGCGCTGCCGCTGCCGCTGCGGACGCCGCTGGCGAGGCGGGCGCCCCCGATAGTGCGCCTGCTGCCGGCGCCGTGGCCAGCTCCGCCCCCACTCCCGTCGCCTGCCCCGCCGCCAAGGCTCCCTCGCCCTCGCCCCACGCGCCGGCGGCCCGCCCGCACGCCGAGGGCGCCGAGCCCGTGGTGACGCTGCGCGGCGTCAGCTTTGCCTATCCCAACTGCAAGCCGGCCGTGAAGAACCTCGAGATGACGGTCTATCCCGGCGAGCTCGTGGGCGTGGTCGGCCAGAACGGCGCCGGCAAGACCACCCTTACCAAGCTGCTGAACGGCCTGCTCAAGCCCTCCGCGGGCGAGGTCCGCGTGGCCGGCCTCAGCACGCGCGAGGTTCCCACCAGCGCCATCGCGGCCCACTGCGCCACCCTCTTCCAGAACCCGGACCGCCAGCTGTGCAAGGATTCGGTGCTCGAGGAGGTCGCCTTTGGCCTCGAGCTGCAAGGCGTGCCCGCGCCCGAGGCCCGCGAGCGCGCCGAACGCGTGGCCACCCGCTTTGGCCTGCCGCTCAGCGAGGCGCCCTTCTCGCTTTCCCGCGGCCAGCGCCAGATGGTGGCCCTGGCCAGCGTCGTGGTGACCGAGCCCGAGGTCATCCTGCTCGACGAGCCCACGAGCGGCCTCGACTACCGCGAGTGCATGACCGTCATGGAGACCGTGCGCGAGATGGCCGAGAAGGGCAGCGCCGTCATCATGGTCTGTCACGACATGGAGGTCGTGAGCGACTTTGCCGAGCGCCTGGTGGTCATGGCCGAGGGCGAGATTCTCGACCGCGGCCCGGCGAGCCAGATCTTTGCCAACGAGGACCTCATGCGCCGCGCCTACGTGGCCCCGCCGCAGGTGGTGGAGCTGGCGAGCGTGCTCGCCCGCGAGGTCTCCGCCGCCTTTGAGGGCGTGACAGAGGTTTCCGACATCGTCGACATCACCGAGGAGATGGTGCGTCGTGGTTAACGTCATCGACTACGTTGAGGGAAACACCCTGCTCCACCGCCTGAGCCCGGTGACCAAGCTGGCGCTGGCCGCCGGCATCATCCTGGGCATGTTCCTCTCCAACAGCTACGTGGTGCTCATTGGGCTGCTCGTCCTCACGCTGGCGCTGGGCGCCTACGCGGGCGTGCTCAAGAACCTGCTTGGCCTGCTCAAGCTGCTGATTCCCCTGGCGCTGGTGATGCTGGTGCTGCAGACGGTGTTCATGCGCGGGGGCGATCCGGTCTTTGCCTGGGTCACCACCGAGGGCCTCGTCACCGGCGGCAAGGCCTGCCTGCGCCTGCTGGGCGTGGCGCTGCCGCTCATCCTCATGCTCACGGTGACCAAGCTCACCGACCTGGCAAACGCCGTGGTGGAGCACCTGCACGTGCCCTATCGCTACGCCTTCACCTTCACGACGGCCCTGCGCTTTGTGCCCGTGTTCAGCCAGGAGATGAACGCCATCATGGAGGCGCAGACCGCGCGCGGCGTGGAGTACGACACCAAGAACCCCATCAAGAAGATGCAGCTCATGCTGCCTTTGTGTGTGCCGCTGCTGGTGAGTTCGGTGGGCAAGACCGACGCCACGGCGCTCGCCGCCGAGCAGCGCGGCTTCTACCTGCGCACCCGCGAGAGCAGCTACAAGCGCTACCCCTACGCCGCCATCGACTACGTCGCCTTCGCCATCTCCGTGGCGCTCATCGTCCTCGGCGCGCTGTCGTAGGGACCGGGCGGTTACTGCTTTTGAGCGCCCTCCGGCGGGTTTTCCGCTAGATAGGTCTCCAGAATGCCGGCGGCGAGCCGGACGAGCCCGGGGCAAGGCCGAGTCTCGTAGTAGTTGGTGGTGCGGGCATCCGGGGTGGGCGTGGTCGATGCCGCCTCGGGCCCCAACAGCTCGCGGCACACGACCGAGCCTGCCTGCTCGCGGAACTTCGCCGCTACGTCCTGGATGCGCGCGTAGATGGCAGCGCGGTCCTCGTCATAGAGAGCAGAAATCACAAACGCCATGCCGCTCACGGCGCCGCAAATCTCGCGCATGCGACCCACGCCGGCGCCAAAGCCAATCGTGAGGCGCTTCACCTGGGCCTGCGGCATGCCAACCTCGCCACTAAACGCCGCGGCCACCGACTGCGCGCAGTTGCACCCGTCCATGAACAGCGCCAGCGCCTCGTCTGCCTTGCTCATCCGAAGCCTCCCTTGATTATTCGAGCCGAGGGCCTTGCCATCTGCTTCCGGCCGCCGTGACAGCCGGTTCGTTATTCCCAGCCGCCCCAGACCTCGGGGCGGTAGCCTACGGTGGCCTGCTTGCCGTTGCGGACGATGGGCTCGCGCAGGAGCTGCTGGTTTTCGAGCAGCTTGTCAAAGCGCTGGCTTTCGGCCAGGTGCTGCACGAGGGCGAGTGCGTCCTCGTCCTTGGCGTCCGGGTTCACGAGCGAGTCGATGCCGCCCGCGGCCTGCATCACACTGCGTAGCTCGCCCTTGCTCATCTCCTTCTCCCGCAGGTCGATGAACTGGAACTTGATGCGCCGCTCCTTGAACCACCGCTGCGCCTTCTTGGTGTCAAAGCTCTTCTTCGTCCCGAATATCTGGATGTTCATGCCCGGCTCCTTCGCATGGCCCGCTTGTCCACCTTGGATTATGAAGGATGAGCGCCGGCGCGGGGCTGCCTTGCTTCGGCTGTCAGACCTTGGGCGCCACAGGCCTCGGCGTTAAGGATGCGGCTTGCTTGTACGTTTGGCCTCCGCGACCAACGGGGCGACGCAGGGCATAGAGCATCGCTTGCTAGCAAGGGGCCCGCGGGGGCGCGAGCCTCCTTTGCTGGTCGCATCTCCCAGCTCGTGTAGTTCTTGCAAGGTGCGGGGCGGGTTGGTTACGCGGCGGCTCCTTCGCTATACTGGTGCTCCGAGCGCGCTTGATGGGCTCGGGTGACGCCACACCTCGAACCTGGTCAGGGCCGGGAGGCAGCAGCCATAAGGGGCCTCTGGCGGGCACCCGTTCCCATCAAGCGCGCTTTTCCTGCAAGCGACGCCCTCAGAAATGCGCAAGCGCTCTGGGGGCGTTTTTGTAGGTAAGGGGGTTGCTCGCTGGTGACCGATGCGCGAGCGGCGAGCCCACGGCTGGGCTGCGGTTTGGCGAATGCGAGTCCGCGGCCGAGTCGCGGTTTGGTGAATGCAGGGCTGAGCGTCCTGTGTTCCGCGTGACCGCGTTGCCCGCCGCAGCCGCCCGCCGCCCCATCGCAAGAACGGCACTGCCGCGCGCCGCTGCACAAGATTACGAACGGCTCCCGGCCTCGCTGTCGGGCCGCCGAGAACGGATGGTTATGGGCTTCATCAACTTCATCACCGAGCTGCTGCGCGACCCGCGCACCGCCATCGCGACCTGGATCGCCGCCGGTCCCCTCATGGCCTACGGCTGCGTCTTCCTCATCATCTTTATCGAGACGGGCGTGGTCTTCTTCCCGTTCCTACCCGGCGACTCGCTCCTCTTTGCCTCGGGTTTCTTTGCGGCCGACGGCGGCTTTAACATCATCGCCCTGCTCGCTGTCGCCTGGGCCGCGGCCATCCTCGGCGACCAGTGCAACTTTATGATCGGCCACTTCTTTGGCCGCAAGATCATCGACTCCGGCAAGGTCAAGGCCATGACCCCCGAGCGCATGGCCAAGTCCGAGGCCTTCCTCGACAAGTGGGGCCACCTCGCCATCTTCCTCGGCCGCTTCTTCCCCTTCATCCGCACCTTCGTCCCCTTCATTGCGGGCATGGGCGGCATGAAGTGGCACTCCTTTGTGCTCTTTAACGTCCTGGGCGGCATCACCTGGTCCACCCTCTTTACGCTGCTGGGCTACTTCTTTGGCGGCATTCCCTTCGTTCAGGAGCACTTCGAGCTGCTCATCGTGGCCATCGTGCTCGTCTCGGTGATTCCCACCGTCGTCGGCCTCATCAAGGCCAAATTCGGCAAGAAGTCCGAATAGGGCTTTCTGGGCGAGCGGCCCCGCCCCTATTGCGCTAGCATTTGCATAGTCGTGGCTATATGGGGTGCAAAACCCCAGATGAAACAGTGAACATCTGCGCATTTCTGCATATTATTGGCATTTTTACCTTTTGCGACAAATTGCCTACCGCTCACGGCAGCCTTACAGATTTCTCGCTCAATTTCGCGCATTCAGTGGGCAAATATATGCCAGAGCGCGCGCCCTCCTGAACGCTCGTCTCCCCTCCGGTCGTCGGGTAGCACTAGGGCGCAAACAACGGCACGCCCTGTTCGTCAGAGATTCTTCCAACCCCCTGTTCTCTGGGAGGGCGCGCGCCTTTGGAAGACCCGGGGTGGTCGCGGCTCGCTTTCCGCGTCCTTTTCCACCCGGCGAATAACGCCCCGCAGCCTCGAGCTGCAGGGCGTTTTTCGTTGCCGGTGTTATGCGCAATGGGGCCGCGGCGCAGCGTCCCCGCGCTACTCCAGCGAGTTGAGGGCGGCGCGGGCGGCGCCGAGGAAGCCGGCGGTGTTGCCCAAGGTGGCCACGCGGATGGGAATCTCCTTGCAGGAGTTGATGGCGTACTCGCGGAACTTCGTCTCGCAGACCTCGCCAAAGGTGTCGTAGCCGCCGCACATGCCGCCGCCCAGGATGAACGACTCGGGGTCGGCCACGGCCGCGATGATGCTCATGGCGCGTGCCAAGTAGTCGCCCAGGCGCTCGCAGGCGTGGACGGCCTGCTCGTTGCCTTCGCGGGCCGCGGTGAAGACGGCCAGCGCGTCGGTGGCGTGCGCGATTTTCACGCTCTCGGCGCCGTCCTTCTCGCACTCCTCGCGATACAGACGAATGAGGCCCCGGGCGCTCGCGTACTGCTCAAGGCATCCCTTGCAGCCGCAGCCGCAGCTCTCGGTCTCGGCGGGGTTCACGTTGATGTGGCCCACCTCGCCGGCCGCGCCGTGGACGCCCACGAGCACGCGGCCGCCCGTGATGATGCCGCCGCCCACGCCGGTGCCCAGCGTGAGCATCACGGCGTTGTCGGCGCCGCCGCCGGCGCCAAGCCAGGCCTCGCCATAGGCCGCCGCGTTGGCGTCATTGAGCGCGCGCAGGTGGGCGTTGGGGTAGGCGGCGCGCAGGTAGGCGAGAAGGCCGGCCAGGTTGAGCTCGATGTTCGGCGTGAGCGTCATCGTGCCGTCCTCGAGCACCACGCCGGGCACGTCGATGCCGATGGCGGCGACGGCCTGCGGGTCAACGTCACCCTTCTGCGCGAGCTCGGCGATGGCGGCGCTCACGCGCTCGTAGTCGTCGGTGCCGGTGAGGGTGCCGGTAGGGATGCTGCCGGTGGCGAGCACGTTGCCGCGCGGGCTCACCAGGCCCAGCTTGATGCTGGTGCCGCCGATATCGGCGCCTACGACCACGTTGGTCATGTACTGCGAGGACTTTGGTGCGAGGCCGCTGTCGATGTCGTTGGGGTCAACCGTGATGTCTTCCATGTCTCTCCTTCTCCAGGCCTGCCGTGGCAATGGGCAGGCGAGGGACTCTCCAATTCGCAATTGTCCGCCCGGACGAGGCTGCCGACATCGGGAATTTGGGGATGCGCCCCATCCAGGCGGCGTGCGTTGCCTACCTCCCCTCAAGCGGGATGAGGATGTCGAGCTTGAAGGTGCCGTCCTCGGCCGTGACGGAAAGGCTTCCGCCCCGCGCTCAGCCACGAGTCGCGTGTGGGGCTGATGGCGTAGCCGTGGTTGCGGCGGCCCCTGCTCCCGTCAGCCCCGCACCGCCCCCGTCATTGTCCGGAAGCTCTCCTATACTTATGGGACTTGTCGCGGCGGGCCAAACGGCTCGCCGAAAAACGGCCGGAGGTCCCATGGAGTCGCTGTATCGCAAATATCGCCCGCAGACGTTTGAGCAGGTAGTTGGCCAGTCCCACGTGGTCTCCACCCTCGAGCGCGCCGTGACCGAGGGGCGCGTCAGCCACGCCTACCTCTTCTGCGGCCCGCGCGGCACCGGCAAGACCACCATGGCGCGCATCGTGGCCAAGGCCCTCATGTGCGAGCAGGGCGAGGGCCACCTGCCCGACGGCACCTGCGAGGAGTGCCAACTCATCGCCGCCGGCGAGCACCCGGACGTCTACGAGCTGGACGCCGCGAGCCGCACGGGCGTCGACAACGTTCGCGAGGAGATCATCAGCCGCGTGGACTACGCGCCGGTGCGCGGCCGCTACAAGGTCTACATCATCGACGAGGTCCACATGCTCACCCCGGCGGCGTTCAACGCGCTGCTCAAGACCCTCGAGGAGCCGCCGGCCCACGTGGTCTTCATCATGTGCACCACGGATCCGCAGAAGATCCTCGCCACCATCCTCTCGCGCGTCCAGCGCTTCGACTTCCACTCCATCGCCCCGCAGGAGATGCATGACCACCTGGTGAACGTCTGCAACTCCGAGGGCTTCACCTTCGACGACGAGGCGCTCCAGATCGTGGTGCGCCACGCCCGCGGCGGCATGCGAGACGCGCTTTCCGCGCTCGAGCAGCTCTCGGTCTTTGGCGCTGGCCACATCGGGGCCGATTCCGCCCGCGACCTTCTGGGCGAGACGGCCGGCTCGGCGCTTGCGGGCGTTTCCCGCTCGCTTGCCGCCCGGGACGTGCCGGCACTGTTCGGCGGCGTGGCCGAGCTTGTGAACAACGGCGGCGACCTGCTGCAATTCACGCGCGAGCTGGCCGCCCGCGTGCGCAACGACTATGTGGTGAGCGTGGCCGGAGCCAAGCCCGGCGTGGTGGACGCGCCCGAGGGCGAGCTTGCCGAGCTGGCCGAGGAGGCCGCCGCCTACGGCAGCTCCGACCGCCTGGCCCGCGTGCTCACCGTCCTTGGCGATGCCATTAACGAGATGCGCACGGCCGTGAACCAGCGCCTCGTGCTGGAGATTGCCCTCACGCGCTGCGCCCGCCCCGAGTCCGACCTCACGCTCGAGTCGTTGGCCGAGCGCGTGGACCGCCTCGAGCGCGGGGGAGCGGTGGGTGCCGGCGGTGCCGCGCCCCTGGTCGCCGCGGCGTCCGGCCAGGCTGTGCCCGCCGTTGCGCCTGCGGTGGCTGGCGCCGGCGTTGCGCCCGCGACCGCTGCGCCCGCCGCCCACGCTGTCGCTCAGGCGCCCGCCGCTGCTCCCGCATCTGGTGCTGGCGCTCCCTCGACTCCGGCCGGCGGCGCTCCCGCCAACGGCGGATTCGTGCCGCCCAAGCTCGTGCTCCGCGGCAAGAAGCTTCCCGGCGTTGCCTCTTCCCTCGACTCCCCGGCATCCGCCGAGCCGAGCGCCGCGCCCGCGGCTCCCGCCGCACCTGCGGCCGGCGGCGCTCCCGCCAACGGCGGATTCGTGCCGCCCAAGCTCGTGATTCATGGCAAGGAGCACGGTGGCGCATCCGCCTCGTCAGCTCCCGCGGCCCCTGCCGGCTCTTCCGCAAGCGCGGCCCCCACGACCTCGCCCGAGGTCGCGGCGTCCGTCGCGGCCGACCCCGGCGCCCTGCAGCGCGCATGGAAGAAGATCGAGCGCGCCGTCCGCGAGAGCAATCCGAGCTTTGGTTCCCTGCTGCTCAACGCCGAGGCCGACTCGGACGACGGCTCCACCCTTACGCTGAGCTTCCCGGCCGGCAGCGCGTTCGCCGTGAAGATGCTCGGCAGGCAGGATGTCCGCGCGGTCCTCGACGCCGCCGTCGCCTCGGTCCTGGGCCCGCGCCAGCTCGCGACCACCGGGCGCACCGTCGAGCCCGCAGCCCCGTCGCGCCCCGCCGCAGCCGATCTGCACATCCCGGGGCCTGCGACGCCAACGTCGCTCTCGCCGGCCCCCGCTGCCGAAGCGGCGCCGGCGCCCTCCGCAGCTAAGCCTGGCGCTGCCGTGGCTCCCGCCTCCGCAGGCGAGACCGCGCCCTCGCCGGCCGGCGACTCCACGCCTGCCGCCGCCGCGGACTCCACCGTCGCGTCCATGCCAGCGCAGGGCGCGTCCAGTGCGGCAGAAGCTCCGCAGACAAGCTCCGCGGAATCGGCTGGCGCCACTCCCGCCGCGGCTGGACTGGCTGCCGGGGAGCCCGCGGGGACGTCCGCGCCTGCCCCCGCGGCCGCCGCCGACGGCTTCGACGACGATGACGATGGCTACGACGACGGCCCGTCCTATGACGACTACGCCCCCTACGACGAGGGCGCGCCCGCGGACGACCTGCCGCCCATCGACGTTCCCGAGGAGTTTGACGAGCCCGACGAGCCCCAGCCCGCCGTCCCAGCTGCTGGTGCTCCAGCCGCCGTCGCCTCGTCCTCAGCCGCCTCGAAGCTCACCGCCCCTCCGGCCGCAGCGAACCTCGCGGTTCCCGCCGGGGCCGACACCGACGCCTCCGCCCCATTCACGGGCGGCGTCGACGAGCTCCGCTCGCTCGCGATGGGCGTCTGGGGAGCCGGCGTGAACGTCACGGTCGTCCCCGACGACGAGGGCTAGGCCCGCGCGCTGGCAAGGCCGCGGCCGCGAGTTCTCGCCCCTCAGCTGAGCGGCCGACCGCCCTCGGCGGCCCCTTCAATCGGGCGCCGCGTGCCAGCAAGTGCCAGTTGCCCGTCGGTATGCGCCAATCGTTCCCTCGGCGGGCCGCGCCCCAGAATCCGCCCGGCACCAAGAACCGCTAGAGTTATCCCCGTATGCAACCCACGCGCAAAGGAGCCCCCATGGCCCAGATGAACATGCAGCAGATGATGAAGCAGGCCCGCAAGATGCAGGAGCAGCTTGCCGCCGCGCAGGAGAAGCTCAAGGACGTCGAGGTCAGCGCCTCCACGGGCGGCGGCATGGTGAAGGTCGTCGCCACCGGCGAGATGCAGGTTAAGTCCATCGAGATCAAGCCTGAGGCCTGCGACCCCGAGGACGTCGAGCTGCTCCAGGACATGGTCCTCGCCGCCGTGAACGAGGCCCTCTCGAGTGCCCAGGAGGCCGCGAACTCCCAGATGAGCGCCGCCGCCGGCCTTGGCAACATGAACATCCCGGGCCTGTTCTAGCGCATGTCCTACGAACAGCTTGGCGGCGGCGGGCAGCTTGGCTCGCCGTCTTCGAGAAACGACGGGCGGGCCCTGCGCCGCCTACTCGACGAGCTTGGCCGCCTGCCTGGCATTGGCCCCAAGAGCGCCCAGCGCATCGCCTATCACATCCTTGGCGCCGACGCCGAGGAGGCCCGCCGCCTGGCGCAGGCCATCCTCGACGTAAAGCAACAGGTCCATTTTTGCCCGGTCTGCTTTAGCTACGCCACTCGCGATCGCTGCGACGTCTGCGAGGACATGAGCCGCGACCAGACCTCCATCTGTGTGGTCTCGGAACCGCGCGACGTCAGCGCCATCGAGCGTACGGGCGCTTTCCATGGCCTCTACCACGCGCTTGGCGGCGTCATCAGTCCCATGGACAAGATTGGCCCCGAGCAGCTGCATGTGCGCGAGCTGCTCAGCCGCCTCGCCGACGGCGCGGTGACCGAGGTCATCCTCGCCACCAATCCCGACGTTGAGGGCGAGACCACGGCCACCTACCTCTCGAGAACCATCAAGCCGCTCGGCGTGCACGTGACGCGCCTTGCGAGCGGCCTGCCGGTTGGCGGCGACCTGGAGTACGCGGACGAGGTGACGCTCGGGCGAGCCATCGAGGCGCGCCGGGAGCTGTAGAATCAAGGGAGAGGCTGGCCCGGTTGCGTGTCTGCGCGGCCGGGCCGACTGATATAGAACGAGCTAGGCAGTCGTCCGCAAAATGCGGAGCGGCGCCTTGTGCCGAGTGCGTCGCCCGAGCAGGTCGCGGGCAAATGAGGGGAAGCAGCATGGCAGCGAAGCGATTCAGGCAAGATACCGATGCGGAGCATGCTTCGCAACCATCCCGCCCAACGGCGCCCCAGCAGCCCGCCCATGGCCGATATGCGGCCGAGCCGGTCCAAGCCGGTGCAACATTCGAGGGTCGCGCTCGTGTGCCTCGTTTCTCAAACAACGCCCAGGCTGCGCCCGTGACCTCCACGAACGGCGCGACGGGCGCCTACGTGGCCGAGGGTTCGCCTCGCCCCATCGGCGTCGACCCGGCCGCCACCGGCTCGTTCAAGGTCATTCGTCAGGGGCGTGGCGCCGTGGCCACAACGCGCCAGACCGCCGGTCGTGCCGCCGAGGCCGGCCGTGCCTCCGTTGCCAAGACGGTGCGCGCGGGCAAGGGCGCCCGAAAGAGGCCCCAGCCCAGCCAAGCGCCCCTGCCGGTGCTCGTCGGCATCGGCGTGGCGGCGCTTCTCGTGGTCATTCTGGCCGTCGTGTTGCTGACCGCCCTCATCACGCCCAAGGCCCCCGAGGGCGAGGCGGCCACCACCTCTGCGGCCGTCGCAGAGACGGTCGTTGCCGCGGAGGAAGGGGTCGAGGCCGGCGGCTCTACCTACGCCATGCGCCAGGGCGAAGCCGGCTGGGAACTCGTGCGCGCGTCGGGCGGCCAGGACACGAGCCTTGCCACCTTTGCGGGCACGCCGGTGTCGGTCTGCCTCTACCAGGGAGCCCTCTTCATTCCGGAGAACCTCTCTGACGGCACTTGGGACATCGTCTGCTACGTCCTCGGCGACGGTTCCGCCGCCACGCAGCTGCTCGGCGTGGACGGCAACCCCGTCACCGGCTCCGGCACGATCCAGTCCGCCGCACTCGACGGCTCCAACCTTGCCCTTACCGGCGACGGCGTAAACCAGTCCGTCCCCTTGGCGTAGGGGCGGGCCTCTCTCCGCGTGCTGCCTTTGGCTTGCGGCGGGCTCTCTGGCGACGGATATGGCTCCGGCCCGTGCGGGAGGGGCTACGGCGCCGCCTGCGAGACGTGGGTATGACGACGTGGCGTGGGCGTGACGGCATAGGGCTACGGCGCCGCCTGCGAGACGTGGGCGTGGCGGCATAGGGCTACGGCGCCGCCTGCGAGACGTGGGCGTGACGGCATGGGGCGGACTTCTCGATGTGGCGGACCCGGTTTGCATCGGGCTGGCGTCAGGCGCCGACTTTGACGCGTCCGAACGGGTTGCTGCAACAATTTTTGGACCAATCACCCCAGCTAAAGGCTGCAATTTGGGAGCAATTTCCAGCTGCGGCAAAATTTTTTGAAATTTCTACTAGACAAGGCTTCCAGCTTTCCGCTACTATAGCTCTCGCACCGCACACGGGGTATTAGCTCAGCTGGTTAGAGCGCCGGCCTGTCACGTCGGAGGTCGCGGGTTCGAGCCCCGCATATCCCGCCATAGGATGTACAAAGGGTCCCGGTTTTCCGGGACCCTTTTTGTATGCGCGCCTGCCGTATGCGCGCCTGCCGTATGCGCGCCTGCCGTATGCGCGCCCGCATGGTGCCTGCCCACATGGCACCCGCCCGTTTGGTGGCTGCGCCCGTTTGGTGGCTGCGCCCGCCCGTCTCGCCCCGCTCGTATGATGCGGCCTTCGCTCCCGTCTCCGTTTGCTAGAATCTGCTAGTTACTAGTAGCAATTGGCGGGTCTTGTGCCCGCTTGTCCCACGGAGTGCCTCGTGAGTGACTCTTCAGCTTGCGCCGACAGGGCGCAGCTCGCCGTCTTTGACTACGACGGCACCATCATCAGCGGCCAGTCCGGCTCGCTGTTCTCAGCCTACCTGCTGCGCCGCGGGCTGCTCTCAAAGCGTACGGCCGCAAGGCTCATATGGTGGGGGACCCGCTACAAGCTCCATCTCCCGTTTCGCCAGGACGAGTCGCGCGAGCTGATCTTCCGCGACCTGGGCTCGCGCGGATACGAGCGCACCATCCAGATCATGCGTGACTTCGTGGAGGAGGTGCTCGTCCCGCTCGAGCGCGCCGACGCCGTGGCCGAAGTTCGCCTGCGCGCCTCCCAGGGCGTCAAGACCGTGCTCGTCTCGGCCACCTTCTACGAGATTGCGCGGCTTGCGGCCGAGCGCCTCGGCATGGACGGCGTTGCCGCCACGCACATGGAGCGCGACGAGAACGGCGCCTACACGGGCCTCGTTAGCGGCGAGGTCGTCGCCGGCCCCGGCAAGGTACGCGCCGTGACGACGTGGGCCAACGAGCGCTACGGCGAGAACGGCTGGCAGATCGCCTATGCCTATGGGGACCACTTCACCGACGAGCCCCTGCTTGCGCTTGCGCGCGAGCCCTTTGCCGTTTGTCCCGGGACTACCCTCAAGCGCGACGCCCGCCGCCTTGGCTGGCGGTGCCTGGACTGGAGGTAGGCCGCATGGACATCTCCAGGAAGACCGACTATGCCCTGCGCATGCTCGTGGCGCTCGTGCGGGAGCCCGGTGGCGTCATCTCGGTGCGTAGCGCCGCAGACGCCAACGACGTGCCCTACTCCTTCGCCCGCTCCATCCAGCGCGACCTCTCGGAGGCCGGCATCGTCGAGAGCCTGCGTGGGGCCCATGGCGGCATGCGCCTGGCAACATCGCCCTCACGCGTGACCCTGCTCTCCATCGTCGAGTCCATGCAGGGGCCGCTTTCGCTCTCCGCCTGCGAGTCCGCGGGGCCCGATTGCTCGGCCTGCCCGCGCATGCGGGGCTGCCACCTCAACCCAATCTGGACGGGCGCCCGGCAACTGCTCGAGAGCTACCTTTCGTCCGTCACGCTCGAAGACATCGTCTCGGGCCAGGCAAAGCCCGTGGTCGAGCAGCGCTTCTGCACCCCCGGCGGCTCGGGCGTTCCCGCGCTATGAGCAAGGCCGTTGGCGGGAAGGGGGCCGCGGTCGATGCGACCCCCGAGTCCCTCGAGGAGTTTCGTGCTCGCGTGTTCCTTGCCGGACGTGGGCTGTATCGCGACCTGCCCTGGCGCCGCACGCGCGACCCCTATGCCATCTGGGTGTCCGAGGCCATGCTGCAGCAGACGCAGGTGAGCCGCGTGGACGGCCGCTGGCAGAGCTGGCTCATGCGTTTCCCCACCGTGGACGCCCTTGCGGCTGCCAGCTCGGCCGACGTGCTGGCCGAGTGGCAGGGCCTGGGCTACAACCGCCGCGCGCTGGCGCTGTGGAAGGCCGCCCAGCAGGTCTGCGAGACTCACGCCGGCCAGATGCCGACGGACGAGGACGAGTTGCGCGCCCTGCCGGGCATAGGTCCCGCGACGGCGGCCGGCATTCGCGCCTTCGCCTACGACGCGCCCGGCGTCTACCTCGAGACGAACGTCAGAACCGTGTTTCTCCACGAGCTCTTTGCCGAGGCCCACGACGTCCCCGACAGCGCCCTCGTCCCGCTCGTCCGCGAGGCCTGTCCCGGCTCGGCGCAGCTCGAGGCCCCCACGCGGGGCCACGTCGCTAGAGCGGGTAAGGGCGGCAAGGTGTTGACCGTTCTGGGCAAGCGCGTCGAGGGCGCGGCTTCGGCTTCGCCGGCTGCTTCGGATGGGGTTCTGGAGGGGCAGGCTGCCGCCATGCCGGCAGGCATAGAAATCCCCGGCGCCGACGTGCCTTGCACGCCGCGTAGCTGGTACTACGCGCTGCTCGACTATGGCGCTTACCTCAAAAGGACGGTGCCCAACCCTTCGCGCCGTTCGCGTTCCAACGTGCGCCAGTCCAAGTTCGAGGGGTCGCACCGTCAGAAGCGCGCTGCCGTCGTGCGCCTGCTGCTCGCCGCCGGCGCGGAGGGGCTCACCTCGGCAGACGCCGCCGCGGCGCTTACATCCGAGGAATTGACCGCAGGTCGCGACCCCATCTCCCAAGGGGCGGCCGCCGCAATCCTTGCCGAGCTCGCCGCCGAGGGCTTCTGCCACGAAGCCTGTTCTGGCGTCTACGTGGCGTAAGGGCCTTGCTGCCTGTCGTCGCACCTGCATGCCAATCCCGAGTTGGCACTTGGCTGCCGCGCCTCATTTGACAGGACGGCAGATTCTCGGCATTTGCCCTGGGGCTGTGGATAGCGTCCCCGCCCTAGCGCCACCGACCTGACGGCCCTAACCATTTGCTCGCCGAGCGAGTACGGACCACTGCGGACGGGTAGATACCCGATACGTGCGGCGCCCTGCGCCCGCGCGCCCAAGTCCATAGTCCGCGCCGCCGGGGAGCGGCGCCGAGGGAGAGGAACCCCATGGCTGTCGATTTCAACGAGTCCCAGACCAAGAAGAACCTGGCCGCGGCCTTTGCCGGCGAGTCCCAGGCGTCCATGAAGTACGGCTACTACGCCAAGGCCGCCAAGAAGGAGGGCTACGTCCAGATCGGCTCCATCTTCACCGAGACAGCCGGCAACGAGGCCGAGCACGCCAAGATGTGGTTCAAGCTCCTGCATGATGGCGCCGTGCCCGACACCCTCACCAACCTGCGTGACGCCGCCTCCGGCGAGAACGACGAGTGGACGAGCATGTACCCCGAGTTCGCCAAGACCGCCCGTGACGAGGGCTTTGACGAGATCGCCGACGCCTTTGAGGGCGTCGCCGCCATCGAGAAGGCCCACGAGGAGCGCTACCAGAAGCTCGCCGAGCGCGTTGAGAAGGGCGAGGTCTTTGAGCGCGAGGGCGTCAAGGTCTGGAAGTGCTCCAACTGCGGCCACCTCCACGTCGGCGAGGCCGCTCCCAAGATCTGCCCGGTCTGCGCCCACCCGCAGGCCTACTTTGAGGAGCAGGTCGTCAACTACTAGTCCCGTCAACCAGTTCGCGTCAAGGGGCAATTTCTAGCTAATCATATAACTGCAGGTCAGGGCGTTGTTGTTCATAACGGCGCCCTTCTTTTTGCCCTTTTTTCTACCGTACGGGGCCAAATAGTTCCGTTTACCGAACCATAACCAAGCGGCAATGCCCAGCTAGCGCGCCTAGGGGTATGGTTAAACATGCTTCCAAAGCGCTCGAGCGTTTCATATAACCGCAGCTCGCGCGGGGAGCAGGGCCCACGGGAGGGGGACAAGCATGAAGGCAACCAAGGCCACCGCAAAGCCGGTGGATGGCGCAAGCCTCGACATAACGTCCGATGACCTTTACCTCATGGCCGCCGGTACGTGGTACCGCAGCTACGACAAGATGGGTGCGCATCCCGCAACCGAGCGCGGCCCCAGGGGCAAGAAGGTGGCGGGCTATCGCTTTGCCGTCTGGGCCCCCGACGTCCGCAGCGTCCATGTGGTGGGCGAGTTCAACGGCTGGGACACCCAGGCCAACCCGCTCGCCTGCAGCCCCACCGGCGGCATTTGGACCGGCTTCGTCCCCGGCGTGAAGCCCGGCGAGCTCTACAAGTTCGCCATCGAGACGGCCGCAGGCGAGCTGCTCTACAAGGCCGATCCCTACGCCTTTGCCACCGAGCTCACGCCCGGCACGGCCTCCCGCACCGCGGCCGAGCCCGCCTATGCCTGGGGCGACAAGGACTGGCAGAAGAGGCGCGCCGCAACTGACCACATGCACCAGCCGCTCAACATCTACGAGGTGCACCTCGGCAGCTGGAAGCGCCACGGCGACGAGCCGCAGGGCGAGCCTCGAGCGGACGGCACCTGGCCCGGTCCCATGGACGAGTTCCCCGCCCAGCGCGGTGAGTACTACTCTTACGATGACCTCGCGGCCGAGCTCGTGCCCTACGTCAAGAAGATGGGCTACTCCCATATCGAGATGCTCCCCGTGATGGAGCATCCCTTCGACGGCTCCTGGGGCTACCAGGTCACCGGCTACTACGCCCCCACCGCCCGCTTTGGCGAGCCCGAGGGCCTTATGCGCCTCATCGACGCCTGCCACCAGGCCGGCATCGGCGTCATCCTTGACTGGGTCCCCGGCGGCTTCTGCGCCGACGCCCACGGCCTGGCCATGTTCAACGGCTCCATGCTCTACGAGCGCGAGATTCACCCCAACTGGGGCACCCACAAGTTCGACTTCGCCCGTGGCGAGGTCCGCAGCTTCCTCATCTCCAACGCGCTCTACTGGTTCGACCGCTTCCATGCCGACGGCATCCGCATGGACGGCGTCTCCAGCATGCTCTACCTCAACTTTGGCATTGATGACCCCTCGCAGAAGCGCCTTAACGTCAACGGCACCGAGGAAGATTTGGACGCTTCCGCCTTCATCCGCCAGGTCAACGCCGCGGTGGGCGAGTACTTCCCCGGCACGATGATGATGGCCGAGGAGTCCACCGCCTGGCCGCTCGTGACCTACCCGCCAGAGGACGGCGGCCTGGGCTTCCACTACAAGTGGGACATGGGCTGGATGAACGACACCCTGCACTACCTGCAGACCGACTTCCCCTGGCGTCCCGGCAACCACGGACTGCTCACCTTCAGCCTCATGTACGCCTTCAATGAGAACTTCATCCTGCCGCTCAGCCACGACGAGGTGGTCCACGGCAAGTGCTCGCTCATCACCCGCCAGCCCGGCGACCAGTGGCGCCAGTTCGCGGGCCTGCGCGCCCTTGCGCTCTACCAGATGACGCACCCCGGCGCCAAGCTCAACTTCATGGGCAACGAGATCGGCCAGTACATCGAGTGGCGCTACTACGAGTCCATCCAGTGGTTCCTCACCGAGGAGTTCGAGCCGCACGCCAAGCACCAGCACTTCATCGAGGCGCTCAACAACCTCTACCTGGCCGAGCCGGCGCTGTGGCGCGAGGCCTACGAGTGGGACGGCTTCGAGTGGCTCTCCGCGGACGACGCGGAGCACTCGCTCGTGAGCTTCGTCCGCCGCGGCCAGGGAGAGGACGAGGAGCTCGTGGTCGTCCTCAACTTTGACGTGAACTTCCGTCCCAGCTGGCGCGTGCCCGTGCCACGCGAGGGCGACTACGAAGAGATCTTCAACTCCGACGCCGAGGAGTTCGGCGGTTCCGGCCAGTTCAACGCGGGCGTCATCCAGAGCCGCCCCGAGGACTGCGACGGCCGTCCCAACTCGGTTCTCATGAACGTCCCGCCGCTCGGCGGCGCCATCCTGCGCCGCGTGGGCCCCTCCACCTACAAGCCCGAGCCGGCCGTGGCCAAGAAGGCCAAGCCCGAGCCCGCCCGCCGCGCCAAGGCCGCCAAGCCCAAGCGCAGCGCCGCCAAGGCGGCCAAGCCCGCCGCAAGCCCCAAGAAGGCTACCGTCCCCAAGGCCTCCAAGCCGGCCGAGGCCCCCAAGAAGGCCGCCGCGCCCAAGGCGGCAAAGGCGGCAAAGTCGGTCGAGAAGGTGGCCGAGGTCGTCAAGAAGGTCGTGGCGCCCAAGGCCGCAAAGGCCTCCAAGCCCGCCGAGGCCCCCAAGGCCCCCGCGCCCGCCAAGCCCGCAAAGCTCGTGGCCGGCGCATCCAAATCCGCAGCCAAGGCTTCCAAGCAGGCAAAGGGCAAGTCTGCAAAGAAGCCCGCTGGTGGCCCCGGCGCCAAGAAGGCCCCGAGGTCATAAGAATCTGTACCATTTACGACGCAACGAATGTTCCAATCGTTAGGAGTTAGTGCATGATCGAACCCATCTTCGAGACCCCGGAGGATTTCGCCGTCGAGTACCGCAGGGTGCTCGAGTCGCTCGTGGGCAAGGACTTCCACGTCTGCACCGCCCTCGAGCAGTACCAGGCCCTCGCGCAGCTCATCGCGCTCAAGGCCAACGGCCAGTTCGCCACCTCGGACTCCGAGAACAAGAAGAGCGACAAGAAGAAGGTCTACTACTTCTGCCTCGAGTTCCTCCTTGGTCCTTTGCTCGACAACTACCTGCTCAACTACGGCGTCCGTGACATCGTCAAGGATGGCCTGGCCGACATGGGCATCGACCTGGAGGAGCTCATCTCCCAGGAGGTCGACCCGGGCCTTGGCAACGGTGGCCTGGGCCGCCTGGCCGCCTGCTTCCTCGATTCCATGGCCGCCGAGGGCATCCTGGGCTTTGGTAACGGCATGCGCTACCACTACGGCCTGTTCAAGCAGAAGATCGAGAACGGCCGCCAGGTGGAGGTCACCGACAACTGGCTCGACAAGGGCTACCCCTGGGAGACCAAGCACCCCGAGAGCGCCGTCTACGTGCGCTTTGGCGGCGAGGTCGTCCGCCACGAGGAGAACGGCAAGTACTGGTTCACCCAGGAGGGCGGCGAGCTCATCCGCGCCGTGCCGTATGACGTGCCCGTGATTGGCTATGGCGGCAAGACCGTCAACCGCCTGCGCCTGTGGAGCGCCGAGCCCGCGCACGAGGACTTCGACCTCGACGCCTTCAACGCCGGCGACTACGCCAAGGCCGCCAAGTTCCGCACCGACGCCGAGGCCATCACCGAGATCCTGTATCCCAACGACGCCGGCGAGCACGGCCGCATCCTGCGCCTCAAGCAGGAGTACCTGTTCGTGGCCGCGGGCCTCGCCTCCATCATCCGCAACTACAAGTACGACCACGCCGACGCCGGCTGGGAGCGCTTCCCGGACTTCGTGGCCATCCACACCAACGACACCCACCCCGCCATGTGCGGCGCCGAGCTCATGCGCCTGCTGGTTGACGAGGAGGGCCTGGATTGGGACACCGCCTGGGACATCACCGTGCGCTCCATCTCCTACACCAACCACACGGTGCTTCCCGAGGCCCTGGAGAAGTGGCCTATCGAGACCTTCCGCAGCCTGCTTCCGCGTCTCTACATGTACGTGGACGAGATCAACCGCCGCTACATGGACGCCTTCCCGCGTGACGTCGAGGGCTGGCAGGACAAGCTGCGCAACACCGCCATCCTGTGGGACGGCCAGGTGCGCATGGCCAACCTCAGCGTGATCTGCAGCCACAGCGTCAACGGCGTGGCCGCCCTGCACACCGAGATTCTCAAGCGCGAGACCCTTCACGACTTCTACGAGCTGTTCCCCGAGAAGTTCAACAACAAGACCAACGGCATCTCGCCGCGCCGCTTCCTGGGCAACGCCAACCCGAGCCTCTCGGCGCTCATCTCGTCCAAGATCGGAACCGGCTGGCTGTCCGACGCCGAGGAGCTCTCCAAGCTCTCCGCCTACTACGACGACGTGGACTTCCTGGACGCCATGGCTGCCTCCAAGCGCGAGAACAAGGTGCGCCTGGCCGCCTACGTCAAGCGCGAGACGGGCGTCGAGATTGACCCCGACTCCATCTTCGACGTGCAGGTGAAGCGCTTCCACGCCTACAAGCGCCAGCTGCTCAACGTCTTCAAGATCATGAGCATCTACAACCACATGCTCGACGACCCCAACTACAAGCCGCCCAAGACCACCTTCATCATCTCGGGCAAGGCCGCCAGCGCCTACACCTTCGCCAAGGAGGTCATCCGCCTCATCAACTCGGTGGCCGAGGTCATCAACAACGACGAGCGCGTGAACGGCTACATCAAGGTGGCCTTCATCCCCAACTTCGCCGTCTCCAACGCCCAGCTCATCTATCCCGCGGCCGACATCTCCGAGCAGATTTCCACCGCCGGCAAGGAGGCCTCGGGCACCTCGAACATGAAGCTCATGATGAACGGCGCCATCACGCTGGGCACCCTCGACGGCGCCAACGTTGAGATTGCCGACCTCGCGGGCATGGAGAACGAGAAGATCTTCGGCATGAAGGTCGAGGAGGTCGAGGCCCTGCGCAACGGCAACTACTTCGCCTGGGACGTCGTCAACGCTGACCCCAACGGCGTGGGCCGCTGTGTGCGCCAGCTCACCGACGGCACCTTCGCGGGCCTCTCGGGCAACTTTGAACAGATCAGCTCCGAGCTCATGGGCAACAACGACTACGACTTCGTCATCGCCGACTTTGCCAGCTACGTGCAGGCCTGGGAGGAGCTCACCGCCTCCTACGCCGACCAGCGCGACTGGCAGCGCCGTGCGCTCCACAACATCGCGAACTCCGGCCACTTCTCCAGCGACCGCACCATTCGCGAGTACGCCTCGGAAATCTGGGGCCTCGAGTCATAGATGGCGCGGCGCCCGCGCCCAACCTAGGGGCGCGGGCCTCCCGGGCCTGGTAGACCGGACATGAAAGGGAAGGGGAAGGACATGGCAAAGAAAGAAAGCATTGCGATGCTTCTTGCCGGCGGACAGGGCAGCAGGCTGCTTGCGCTCACGCGCAACATCGCCAAGCCGGCCGTCTCGTTCGGAGGCAAGTACCGCATCATCGACTTCGCGCTTTCGAACTGCGCGAACTCGGGAATCGACACGGTGGGCGTGCTCACGCAGTATCGTCCTTACCTGCTGCACTCCTACATCGGCACGGGCTCGGCCTGGAACTTGGACGCCCGTGACGGCGGCGTCTCCATCTTGCCGCCCTACGCCACCGAGGCCGGCGGCAACTGGTACGCCGGCACGGCCGACGCCATCTACCAGAACCTGGGCTACATCGAGAGCTACGACCCCAAGTACGTCGTGATCCTCTCCGGCGACCACCTCTATCGCATGGACTACAGCAAGATGGTGGAGAGCCACATCAAGAACAACGCCGACCTCACCATCTCGGTCATGCCGGTCGATTGGGCCGAGGCCTCGCGCTTTGGCATCATCACCAAGAACGAGGACGACTCGGTGGCCAAGTTCACCGAGAAGCCCAAGAAGCCCGATTCCAACCTCGCCTCCATGGGCATCTACGTCTTCAGCACCGACGTGCTGCTGCGCTCCCTGCGCGAGGACGCCAACGACCCGCAGAGCGAGCACGACTTCGGCAACAACATCATCCCCAAGCTGCTCGCCGAGCAGGCTCGCATCTTCTGCTACGAGTTCCATGGCTTCTGGCGCGACGTCGGCACCATCTCGAGCTACCACGAGACCTCCATGGGCCTGCTCGGTCCCAACCCCGAGTTCGACCTGTTCAGCAAGGAGTTCCCGTTCATGACCAACGCCCCGGTGCGACCGCCGCACTACGTGGGCCCCGATGCCGTCATCGACGACGCCATCATCGCCAACGGCTGCAGGGTCGAGGGCACGGTTCGCCACTCCATCCTCTCCACCGACGCCAAGGTTGAGGCCCGCGCCGTGGTCGAGGACTCGGTGCTGTTCCCGGGCGCCGTGGTGAAGGAGGGCGCACGCGTGGTGCGCGCCATCCTGGGCGAGAACGCCGTCGTCGAGGCGGGCGTCGAGCTCGGCAGCGTTGATGTCACGAAGGACACGGCAGTCATCGGCGACGAGGTCGTCGTGGGGAAGGGGGAGGAGTAGGCCATGGAGACCGCGGTCGGACTCATCACCACCAACTATTCCGTCAAGCACCCGAGCGCCCTCACCAAGTCGCGCCCGGCGGCGTCCGTGCCGTTCCTCGGCCGCTACCGCCTGGTAGACTTTGCGCTCTCCAACATGGTCAACGCCGGCATCAACACCGTGGGCGTGATCATGCCGTTCAACTATCGCTCAGTCGTCGACCACCTCTACACGGGCAAGGACTGGGGCCTGGACCGCAAGAAGGGCGGCCTGTTCCTCATGCCGGGCTCTGCCTTCGGCACGAGCCGCAAGGGCCCGCGCTTCCTTCTGCGCGACCTCATCGCCAACCGCGTCTTCCTCGACCGTGACAAGTCGACCAACGTCGTCGTGAGCGCCGCCAACATCATCTACAACTACGACTACACCGACCTCATCCGCGCCCACAACGAGAGCGGCGCCGACATCACGATGCTCACCAAGACCTTCTGCTGCGACGCGGAGGACCTCACGAGCGTCTACACCGAGGACGGCGCGGTGCGCGGCTTCACCTACGGCACCCACTACGGCGACGAGGCCTTCCTCGACTGCTTCGTGGTGAAGCGCGAGAAGCTCATCGAGCTGCTCGAGCGCTATGCCAACGTGGACTACCTGGACCTGTTCGAGGCCCTCGAGTCCGACCTGGGGCAGCTCAACGTCCGCGCCCACAAGGTCCAGATGTACACCGGCTCCATCTTTGACGCCCGCATGTACTACAAGCGCAGCCAGGAGATGCTCGACGCCGACGTCACGGCCCAACTCTTCCCCGAGGACCGTCCCATCATGACCAAGGCGCACGACAACCCGCCCGCCAAGTACGAGGCCGGCGCCCGCGTCACCAACTCCATCGTCTCGGGCGGCTGCCACATCCAGGGCACCGTGGCCGACTCGATTCTGTCGCGCAACGTCATCGTTGAGCCCGGCGCCTCCGTGCGTGGCTGTGTCATCAACAACGACTGCGTCATCAAGCGCGGCGCTCGCATCGAGAACGCCGTCATCGACCGTGACAACGTCATTACCGCCGGTACCGAGCTGCGCGGCACGCCTGACTCGGTGCTGGTCAAGGAGAAGGGTGGCGAGCGCGAGTGAGCGGACGTACCCGCAGAAAGCTCCGCGTGGTCTTTTGTTCCGCCGAGGCCGCCCCGTTCGTGAAGACGGGCGGCCTGGGCGACGTCGCAGGTTCCCTGCCGCATGAGCTTCGTCGCTGCGGCTGCAAGGTCTCGGTGATTCTGCCGAAGTACCGTCGCATCCCGGCCGAGTTCCGCGACAAGATGGACCACGCCGGCGACTTCTACATGAACCTTGGTTGGAGGAACGTCTGGTGCGGCCTCGACCACCTCAGCTACCACGGCGTCGACTACTACTTCGTCGACAACGAGGACTACTTTGGCCGTGACACCATCTACGGTGACTTTGACGACGGTGAGCGCTTCGCGTTCTTCTCCAAGGCCATCACCGAGTGCCTCGGCCGTATCCCGGCCCTGGCCGGCACCGACGTGCTGCACTGCAATGACTGGCAGACCGCCCTGGCTTGCGTCTTCTTGCGCGAGTTCTACCGCGGCCTTCCCGGCTACGACAACATCAAGACGGTCTTCTCCATCCACAACGTCAAGTTCCAGGGCCAGTACGGCGACGAGGTCATGAGCGACGTCTGCGGGCTTGCCGACACCGCTGCCGCCGGCCAGATGTACACGGGCCCCAAGACCATCAACTACATGAAGGGCGCCCTGGTCTACGCCGACACCATCACCACGGTGAGCCCCACCTACGCAGAAGAGCTCAAGCTGCCCTTCTACGGCGAGGGCCTCGACGACATCTTCCGCGAGCGCGCCTGGAAGCTCCACGGCATCCTCAACGGCATCGACACGCAGGAGTACGACCCGCGCATGGACACCGGGATCGCCGCGAACTTCGGCGCCGACGACCTGGCCGGCAAGGCCGCGTGCAAGGCGGCGCTGCAGGAGGAGCTCGGCCTCAACGTCGACCCGACGCGCCCGCTGGCCGTCATGGTGAGCCGCCTAACCAAGCAGAAGGGCTGCGACCTCATCCAGTATGCGCTGGGCCAGCTGCTCGACCGCGGCGTGCAGGTTGCCGTGCTCGGCACCGGCGAGAGCCAGTACGAGGATTCGCTGCGCTACTTCGACTGGAAGTACAACGGCCGCATGTGCGCGCGCATCGACTTTGACTCCAAGCTCTCCCACCGCATGTACGCCGGCGCCGACCTCTTCCTCATGCCGAGCCAGTTCGAGCCCTGCGGCCTGTCCCAGATGATCGCCATGCGCTACGGCACGCTGCCGGTCGTGCGCGAGACGGGCGGCCTCAAGGACTCGGTGCAGCCGTACAACAAGTTCACGGGCGAGGGCACGGGCTTCTCGTTCGCCAACTTCAATGGCGACGAGTTCGCCGCTACGGTTTTGGACGCCTGTGAGGTATTCTGGACGGACAAGGAAGCCTGGGAGGGCCTCATCAAAAATGCAATGGGGACCGACTTTGGCTGGCGCCGTGCCGCCAACCAATATCTGGACGTCTACCACGACCTCCATCCCGAGGTGATTCCGTACAACAAGAAACGGAGCCGTTAGCACCTGCCACATCCTGCGGCCGGCGCCATCGGCTGTGGGCATGAACGGTAGGAGAAGGCCATGTGGGCAAACCACGACAGCCGAGACAATCACTATAGGTTCCCGTTCGGTGCCGCCCCCGCGGGCGGCACCGTCATGTTGGCGCTCAGCGTCGGCGGCGACCCGAGCTGCCAGGTGAGCCTGCGCACCTGGATTGACGGCGAGGGCGAGGGGTTCATCCCCATGACGCCCGAGCCCGAGGGCGACCACCTGCTCTTCACCTGCGAATACGTGCGCACCGAGCCTGCCATCGTGTGGTACTCCTTCGTGATTGAGCGCGCCGACGGCCGCGTGCTGCGCTACGGGGCCCAAGACGGCCGCACCGGCGGCGAGGGCGTGCTGGTGGAGTGGCAGCCCGCCTCCTTCCAGCTCACCGTCTACCAGCCGCGCGAGGTCAAGCCCGAATGGTTCACCTCGAGCATCGTCTACCAGATCTTCCCGGACCGCTTCAAGCGCGGCGACGACTGGGAGGCCCTTGCCGAGAAGGGCGCCCACCTGCACGAGGGCGACTCGGACGACGGCGTGCGCGGCACCCATCGCCACATCATGCGCAACTGGGACCAGGACCCCCATTACGAGAAGGACGACCAGGGTCGTGTCATCACCTGGGACTTCTACGGCGGCACGCTTGAGGGCATCCGCTCGGACCTGCCCCGCTTGGCCGACATGGGCATCGGCACGCTCTACCTCAACCCCATCTTCGAGGCCCGCAGCAGCCACCGCTACGACACGGCCGACTTCATGCAGGTCGACACCATGCTCGGTGACGAGGAGGGCTTCAGGCGCCTGTGCGCCGATGCCCGCGAGCTGGGCATCTCCGTGGTGCTGGACGGCGTCTTCAACCACGTGGGCGCCGACAGCCGCTACTTCAACCGCTACAACAGTTACGCCGAGCCGGGTGCCTGGCAGGCCCACCTTGCCGGCGAGCCCACGGGCGCCGCTGCGAGCGAGCTTGCAGAGGGCGAGGGCGAGGTCGCCGGCGCCAAGGGCGCTGCCGCCGCCAAGGCCTCCGGCGCTGTCGCCGGCTCCGTAAGCGCGAAGGCCGCTGGCTCCGCCACCGCTTCCGCGGCTTCGGTCGCCACGGCCGACGCCAAGCCGCACAACCCCTATGCGAGCTGGTTCAACTTTGCCGAGGACGGCACCTATGACGCCTGGTGGGGCGTGGACGACCTGCCGGCCGTGAACGAGAACGAGCCCAGCTACCAGCGATTCATCACCGGCGAGGACGGCGTGGTGCGCCACTGGCTCGCGGCCGGCGCCTCGGGCTGGCGCCTCGACGTGGCCGACGAACTGCCCGACGAGTTCATCGCCGACATCAAGAGCGCCGCGCTTGCCGAGCGCCCCGACTCCCTCGTGCTGGGCGAGGTCTGGGAGGACGCCTCCAACAAGATCAGCTACGGCAAGCTGCGCCAATATCTGCTCGGCAGCGAGCTCGACAGCGCGATGAACTATCCCTTCCGCACCGCCGTGCTCGACTTCCTCCTCGGCCGCATGAGCGCCGGCGACGCGGCCGAGAGCCTCATGAGCATTGCCGAGAACTACCCGCCCGAGGCCATGTACGCGGCCCTCAACCTGCTTTCGAGCCACGACCGCCCGCGTCTCATGAGCGTGCTGGGCGGCGCGCTCGACCATCCCGAGTGGCAGCCCTGGCCGCAAGACTTCCCGGGCCGGCTCACCGAGGGCGAGCGTGGCCTTGCCAAGGGGCGCTTCTGGCTGGCGACCCTGCTGCAGATGACCTACCAGGGCGTTCCCTCCATCTACTATGGAGACGAGCGCGGCATGGAGGGCCTCTCCGACCCGTACAACCGCGGGCCCTTCCCCTGGGGCGGCGGCGACTCCGACTGCCAGACGATGTATCGCAACAACATCCAGCTGCGCCGCGCGCTGCCGGTGCTCACGAACGGCATCGTCCGTCCCACGAGCAGCGGCGACGACGTGCTTGGCTGGTGGCGCCTGCCCGCCGGCGCCGAGCTTGCCGACGGCGCGGTGGGAACGGGCGTCCCGGGCGCCTCGGGCCGAGAGGCCGTGCCTGGCCCCAGCGTCTGCGTGCTGGTGAACCGCAGCCTCTCCGAGAGCGTCAACGTCGCCATCCCGAGCCGCGGCGAGCGCGCCTGCGAGCTTATCGGCGGCCTCGAGCTGCGCCGCGACGGCAGCCAGGTGGCCCTCACCCTGCCGCCGCTCGGCAGCGCCGTCGTCTACTTTGACGAGGCCGAGAGCCTGGCCGCGCCGATGGAGGGCGGCTCGGGCGTCATCTGCCACATCACCTCGGTGCCCAACGGCGGCAAGCCCGGCACCCTGGGCGAGCCGGCCCGCGCCTTCGTGGACTGGCTCGCGGCGGCCCACCAGCGCTACTGGCAGATCCTGCCCGTGAACCCCACGGACTCCTTTGGCTCGCCCTACGCGGGCTCCTCGGTCTTCGCCGGCAACGAGCGTCTGCTCGCCTACTCGGCAGAAGAGATGGAGAAGCGTTTCGCGGCCTTTGAGCCGGACGCCGCATACAACGAGTTTGTGCAGGTCAACGCCTCGTGGCTCGACCCGTACTGCTGCTTTGCCGCCATCTCGGAGGCCTTGGGCACCGAGGCCTGGCAGACCTGGCCCGAAGAGCTTCGCCACTACGCGCCCGCGCTCGTGGACGACCCGCGCTTTGCCGAGCGCGTGGCCTACCACCGCTTTGCCCAGTGGGAGTTCGAGTGGGAGTGGATGGACCTGCGCGCCTACGCCAACGAGCGCGGCGTGCGCATCATCGGCGACATCCCCATGTACGTCTCGGCTTGCTCGGCCGACGTCTGGGCCGACCCCTCGCAGTTCTGCCTTGAGGCCGACGGCACGGCAAGCATGCAGGCAGGCTGCCCGCCCGACCAGTTCGCCGCCGACGGCCAGCTCTGGGGAAACCCGTGCTACCGCTGGGACGCCATGAAGGCCGACGGCTATGCCTGGTGGATGCGTCGCCTGGCCCGCACCTTTGCCCTCTACGACGTCACGCGCCTGGATCACTTCCTGGGCTTCCAGAACTTCTTTGGCGTGCCGGCCGGCAAGACCGCCAAGGACGGCTCTTGGCACGAGGGGCCGAGCGTGGGCTTCTTCCAGCGCGCCCGTGACCTTTTGGGCCCGCTGCCCATCCTGGCAGAGGACCTGGGCACCATCACGCCGGCCACCCGCGCGCTTCTCGCCCAGGTGGGTTGCAACGGCATGGACGTGCTGCAGTTTGCCGACAACGACGTGCGCGACGGCTGGCATCCGCACGAGGCCAAGGTGGCCTACACCTCCACCCACGACAACCAGACGCTCGTGGGCTTCTGCGCCACGCGCTTTGGCATGGCCGCAGGCGACGCCCGCGAGCTGGCGTGCCGCCTCATGGCCACGGCCTTTGGCAGCAAGGCCGACGTGGTCATGTGCACCCTGCAAGACGCCGCCCTTCTGGGCGACGAGGCCCGCATGAACACGCCGGGCGTGGCGGGCGGCAACTGGAGCTGGCAGGCCACCGCAGACGACCTCGCCGCGGCCGCGCCCTTCCTGGCCGAGCTCACGCGCGAGTCCGGACGCGAGGTGCGCTAATGCTCATCAACCGCGTCTCCCGGCAGCTGCTGCGCGCCCCCGAGCTGGCGCCGGCCCTCTGTGAGCTGCGCGCCGGCAACGACGCCACGCTCGCCGTCTCGCAGAGCGCCCGCCCGCTCGTGCTCGCGAGCCTGTGGGCGGCAGACCCGCGCCCCTGCCTCTTTGTGGTCTCGGGCGAGGAGGCTGCCGAGCGCGCGGCCAAGGCGCTTGCCGCCTGGCTGGGAAACGACGTGGTCCTGCGCTATCCCGACCGCCCCGACCTTCCCTGGAAGTCCGACGCCCCCGACGACGCCGTCGTCGGCGCCCGCTGCGAGGCCCTGGGCCGGCTGGCCACGGGCGAGCCGTGCCTGGTGGTGGCGAGCGCCCGGTCGCTTTTGCGGCGCGTGCCGCCCGTGGGCTCGGGCTACTGGGCGAGCAGCACCTTTGCGGTGGGCGACGAGGTTCCCTTTGAGGACGTGGCTCCCTTGCTCGTGGGCCTTGGCTACTCCGACCCCGGCGAGCTTGCCGGTCCGGGCACCTTCCACATCCACGGAGACTCGGTTGACGTCCATCCCGCCCAGGCGAGCTCGCCGGTCCGTCTCGAGTTCTTTGGCGACGAGATTGACCGCGTGCGCCGCATGGTGGCCTCCACCGGCCAGACCATCGGCGACCTTTCGAGCGTGACCGTGCGCCCCTGCCGCGAGCTGGCCCTTACCGACGAGACGGTGGCCCGCGCGCGCAAGGCGCTGTGGAACGATGCCCAGGCCAGCACCAAGGTGGCCGCCGACCTCGAGCTCATTGAGGCGAGGAGCGCCGACGCCACGCTCGAGCGCTACCTGCCGGCCCTCTATGGCAAGACGGCCAGCCCCCTCGAGCACGTCTGCGCCGAGGCGCTCATGGTCTTTGCCGAGCCGCGCTCCCTGTTTGACGACTGCGTGCGCGGCCATGACGAGATAGGCCAGATGGCGAGAAACGCCGGCGAGAAGACCGACGGCCTCTTCACCGCCCCGCGCGACATGGACTTTGGCAAGCAGCAGCGCCTCTCCTTCGCGAGCGTGCTGCGCGCCGGCGCCCAGGTCACCGCCGAGCTGCCCGTGCGCCAGCCCGGCATCGCCGGCTCCGACGCCCGCCTGCTCGGCCGCGTGCGCCAGCTTGTGAACGACGGTTCCACCGTGCTGTTCGCCGTGCCGGACCGCTCGGCCCGCGAGCACCTGGAGCTCAACTTCGGCGACGAGCGCATCGTCTTTGGCGAGTCGCTGGGCACCTCGGCCGAGAACCGCGTGCCGATCCTCGACCCCATGGCTAACGAACCGGCGGCCGCCCCGGACCTGCCTCGCGGCCAGGTGACCTTCACCGACGTGCCGGTCCCGGCGGGCATCGTCATTCCCAGCGCGCGCCTGGCCATCCTCTCCGTGGCAGACCTTGCCGTGCGCATCTCCAAGCACAAGACGCGCCGCCGCGTTGACCCCACGAGCGTGACCTTCCCCTTCAAGCCGGGCGACTACGTGGTCCATGCCACGCATGGCATTGCGCTTTTCGCCGACATCGTGCGCCAGGAGGTCGCCGGCAAGGAGCGCGACTACTTCTTGCTGGAGTACGCGGGCGGCGACAAGCTCTTTGTCCCGCTCGAGCAGGTGGACCGCATCACGCGCTACGTGGGCCCCGACGGGGGAGCCCCGCGCCTCACGCGCCTCAACACCGCAGACTGGAGCCGCGCCACCGGCAAGGCCCGCAAGAACGCCCGCCGCCTGGCCTTTGACCTCGTGGACCTCTACACCCGCCGTGCGAGCGTGCAGGGCCATGCCTTCGCCCCGGACACGCCCGAGCAGGCCGACATGGAGGCCGGGTTCGCCTACTCGCTCACGCCCGACCAGGCAAGCGCGGTGGCCGACATCAAGGCCGACATGGAGACGGCCCGTCCCATGGACCGGCTGCTGTGCGGCGACGTGGGCTTTGGCAAGACCGAGGTGGCCCTGCGCGCGGCCTTCAAGTGCGTGGCGGAGGGCCGCCAGGTCATGGTCCTGTGCCCCACCACCATCCTGGCCCAGCAGCACTTCGAGACATTCTTCAACCGCTTCGCCCCCTTCGACTTCGAGGTGGACGTCATGAGCCGCTTCCGCACCGCCAAGCAGCAGCGCCTGGCGCTCGAGGGCTTCGCGAGCGGCAAGGTGAGCGTGCTGGTGGGCACCCACCGCCTGCTTTCGGCCGACGTCAACCCGCACGACTTGGGCCTTGTCATCATTGACGAGGAGCAGCGCTTTGGCGTGCAGCACAAGGAGCAGCTCAAGAACATGCGCGAGCAGGTCGACGTGCTTACGCTCTCGGCCACGCCCATCCCGCGCACCATGCAGATGGCCATGAGCGGCGTGCGCGACATGAGCCTCATCA
>CAVJWS010000013.1:0-33575 GCA_963653485.1 Prevotella sp. CAG:279 | reverse complement strand
TCCTTGCGGTCGCAGCAGTACTTGACCTCCTTGCCGTAGAGCTCGTGGTAGGCAATGGCGGTCACGACGGCCAGGGGGATGCCCTTGTAGGCCGGCCCGAACAGCACATCAAAGTCGTCGCCGAAGTTGTCGTGGATGGCCTGGGCGTAGTACTGCCCGAGGCGCTTGAGCTGCGAGCCCGTGACGTAGGCGCCGGCGTTCATGAAGAACGGGCTCTGGCGACCGCTCTTGAGCTTAAACTCGCCAAACTTGAGGACGTCGGACTCGACCATGAACTCGATGAACTCGCGCTTGTAGGCTTCCATGGGGCTCCCCTCGGCAAGGCCGCGCGCCCGCGCGCCCGGCACATTCACAGTTAGTTACAGGATACGGCAAACGGGCAGCAAATTCGTCCTCTTCCTCTCCACGCCAAGAGGCCACCAATAGGCCCCACCAACAGGAGCGGCCGGGACGTTTCGCAGCGAACATTCCGCAGCGCCAAGCCACTTCTCTTACTGGGTGTGGCTCGCCTGCGAGGACGTCTGCAAGGAACACCTTGGCCCTACCAACAGGAGCGGCCGGGGCGTTTCGCAGCGGACATTCCGCAGCGCCGAGGGCCTCATTTACTGAGAAACACTCGCCCGCGAGGACGTCCGCAAGAAATGGCCCGGCCGCTCCGTCAGGTTCGTGAGGGCCACTAGCAGCCAGTCATGCTTCGAAGGCTACTTGCCGGTCTTTCCGAAGAGCGTCTTGAAGCCGAGGCCGAAGATGGCGAAGGCGGTGGCCACGCGGCTGCGGGGACGCTTGGTTAGGGCTGCGGCTTGCTGGGCGGGTGGCACCTCGGCGCTTGCGGCGGGCTGCTCGTCTTCGATGATGGTGGCTGTGACCTGCGCGGGCTCGGGGTCGGCGGGCGCGGCCTTGGCGCGGGCTCGGACCTCGGAGACGGCCTGCTTGGCCTGGCTCTGACCGGCGGCAACGGCCTGTTTGGCGACCTCGGCGGCTGCGGCTGCGGCCTGGCGCACCTCCTCGTGCTTGGTGGCAGCGGCCTGGCGAACCGCCTCGTGCTTGGCGGCGACGGCCTCGCGGCTCTCGGCACGCTTGGCGGCCACGGCCTCGCCGAGAAGTTCGTTGGCCGTCTTGGAGGCGGAACCTTCGGCCTCGGTACCAGCGGGATCTCCAGACTCGCTCATGCCGCTGGCCAGCACCTTCCTGCCGTAGGCCTCGGCGATGAGGAGCTCCTGGCAGTTCACCACCGGCTCGCCTTCCTCGCGACGGATGGGCTTCCAGGTTCCCTTGGACGTGAGGCGGCGCGCCTTCACGTTGTCGGAGAGCTGCAGGTCCATGTAGTGCGTGACGATTTCGCGGCAGGTCGGGTCGAGCACGGGGTAGGCAATCTCCACGCGGCGCTCGGTGTTGCGCGTCATCATGTCGGCGCTGGAGAGGTAGATGGTGTCGGCGTCCACGCCAAAGGCGTAGATGCGCGCGTGCTCGAGCAGGCGGCCCACGATCTGGCGCACGTCGATGCCGGTGGTGCGGCCCTCGATGCCAGGCACGAGGCAGCAGATGCCGCGGATGATCATGACCACCTCGACGCCGGCCTGGCTCGCCTCGGCCAGACGGTCGATGACGTCGCGGTCCGTGAGGGAGTTCATCTTGAGGAAGACGCGAGCGGGCGAGCCTGCCTTGGCGCGCGTGATCTCGCGGTCGATGCCGCGCATCACGAGGGGCTTGAGGCTGAGAGGCGCCACGCCCAGGTAGTGGTAGGAGCCACGCAGGTTGCCCAGGCTCAGGTTGCGGAAGAAGGCGTTGCCGTCCTCGGCGATGCCGGGATGGGCCGTGATGAGCATGAAGTCGCTGTACAGGCGTGCCGTCTTCTCGTTGAAGTTGCCGGTGCCCAGGCAGGTGATGCGGGAAAGGCCCTTCGCGTCGTGGTAGGTGATCTGGCAGATCTTGGAGTGGCACTTGAAGCCCTCAGAGCCGTAGATCACCGTGCAGCCGGCCTCTTCCAGGCGCTCTGCCCACTCGATGTTGTTCTGCTCGTCAAAGCGGGCGCGCAGCTCCATGAGGACGGTGACTTCCTTGCCGTTCTCGGAGGCGTTGACCAGGCTCTCGCACAGGCGCGAGTGGCGCGCCACGCGGTAGAGCGTGATCTTGATGGAGATGCAGTCGTCGTCGTTGGAGGCCTCGCTGATGAGGCGCAGCAGCGGGCTCATGGACTCGTAGGGATAGGTGAGCAGCACGTCGTGGTCCATGACCTGGGCGCGCATGGGCTCGCCTTCGCGCACCATGGCGCTCGGCTGCGGCTCAAAGGGCGGGAAGGTGAGCGCGCCCCTGCGGTTTGCCGGGACCTTGTCCTCAAGCGCGTAAACAAATCCGAGGTCGGAAGGTGTGGAAAGGCGGAAGACGCGACGCTTCTCAAGGCCGAGCTCCTTGCGCACGAAGGTGACGAGCTCCTCGTCGAGCTCGCCAGTGAGCTCGAGGCGCACGGGCTGCAGGCGGCTCCTGCGCTTGAGGACCTTCTTCATGTGCTGGCGGTAGTCCTCCTCTTCCTCCACGCCCTCGCCGTCCGGGTCGATGTCGGCGTTGCGCGTGACGCGGATGACGGCCGAGCTCGTGGGCACGTAGGAGCCAAAGCAGCGGCCCAGCATGGAGGTGATAACGTCTTCCACCAGGGTGTAGCGCACTCGGCCCTCGCCGGCGGGCAGCCACACGATGCGGCGCGCGGTGGGCGGGACCTCCACCATGCCGAGCAGGCCGTGCTCGTCAAAGCCGTTGAGCGAGCAGACTACGTGGAGCAGGCCGTTCTTGAGGTTGGGGAAGGGGTGGCGCGGGTCCACGATGAGCGGCGAGAGGATGGGCGCCAGGGCAGACTCAAAGTGGCGAGAGACCGCCACGAGGTCAGAGTCGGTGTAGTTCTCGGGCGTGACGCGCTCGATGCCTTCGTTGGCTAGTGCCCCCTCAAGCTCAATGAAGCACTGCTCACGACGCTCGTAAAGGCCGGGCAGGATGCGGAAGAGGTCGTCGAGTTGCTCGGCCGGGGTCTCGTGGCTCTTGTTGTCGGCCGGCTGGTGCTTGAGGCTCGCGAGGTCTGACAGGCCCCCCACGCGGATCATGAACCACTCGTCCATGTTGGACTGGAAGATGGCGCAGAACTTGATGCGCTCGATGAGCGGCACGCTCGCGTCAAAGGCCTCGTCGAGCACGCGGTCGTCAAAGCGCAGCCAGCTGACCTCACGGTTCTGTGTGTAGGAGTAATCGCGGTGGTGCTCGGCGTGAGGGGCGTCGCCGGCGGGTGAGGCCACCTCGTCGGCGAAACGGGCGGCCTTCTTGCCAAGGGTCTTGTCCTTGGCGCTCGCCCCCTTGGCCTCGGCAGCCTTGCGCGCCGCCTTGGCGGCCTTCTTCGCGGCCTTGGCCTCTGCCTTCTCGAGTTTGTCCTTGCCCATGAGCTCCCCCATGTCCTCGTATGTCATACAGCTTCTAAGTATCCACCCAAACGCCGACAATATGGCGGCCGCCCTTGTTACGTTTCGGTAAGGAGGGGAAGAGGGCCCTTAAGCCATGCAACCTCGAGCGGTATCAGAATGGCGAGAAGTCGTTCTCGGCCCAAGAGTCTCTCCGGGAAGAACACAAGGCAGCAAGCCAACAAAAGCTTGTTAGCCCCAAACCTCGAGAACCCGATGCGAGCCGCACGGGCAACGTAAACAGCAGGAGCGGATGGGACGTTTCGCAGCAGACATTCCGCAGCGCCGAGCGTCTCGTTTACTGAGGCAGCCTCGCCCGCGAGGACGTCCGCAAGAAAAGCCCCATCCGCTCCGTCAGGTTCGTTAGGCTCGCAGCGGCCTATTTCGAGAAATCTATGAAATCATCAGCTGGGCCCGGCCAGAACTCCCTGGTGGGATTTGAATACTGCTTGTTGCAGGGATCGCAGTACCACCAGAACCAGCTCTTGTGCATGGGCTTTAATTAAGGCATCGCTAGGCAGAAGCGTCCTTGAGGGCTTGCTCGGATCCGGTCCACTCCGCGCTGTCGGGGCTGAAGTACTTGGAATCGCAGGGGTCACAGAACCAGAGGGGCCAGGTCTTGTGCATCGGCTTCCCGCACTTGGGACAGGGATAGTAGTAGAGTTTGCCGAGGTTGGGGTAGCCAATCTCGCCCTTGGGCCCGGTGATGACGGGGTCGGGGATGGCATAGATTCCGCCGCTGACCTTGGCCATGCTCTCGTCGGAAAGCTCGTTTGTCTTCTCGTCGCTCAACGCCTCTCCCCTCTTCAGAAGGCCATCCAGCTCGCGCAGCAGGCGTGCCATGGGAAGGCCCACGATGTTGAAGTAGTCACCGTCGATGCACTTGACCAGGCTGCGGCCAAGGCCCTGGATGCCATAGGCACCCGCCTTGTCGCTCGGCTCGCCCGAGGCCACGTAGGCCAGGATGTCCGCCTCGGAGAGCTCGTAGAACTCCACGTCGCTGGTCTCCACAAAGCTGACCTGGGCTTTATTGGATGCTTCTTGCACATCGCCAGGATAAACAGCCATACAAACACCGGTCATAACCTGGTGTTTATTGCCAGAAAGCTCACCGAGCATTCGAGCGGCGTCCGCATCATCGGCCGGCTTGCCGAGGAGCTCGTCGTTGGCGGCCACGATGGTGTCGGCCGCAATGACGACGTCACCCGGTTGCAGCTCCTCGCTCTCGAGCGCGCTTGCCGCCTTGAGGCAGGCCAGGCGCTCCACAAGGTGGGCCGGGCGCTCGCCCTCGATGGCGGTCTCATCCACGTCTTGCGGCGCCACCACGGGGTCAAAACCCGCCTCGCGCAAAAGCTCGATGCGCCTGGGAGAGCCGCTCGCCAAAAGGACGCGGCCGCACCTGGACGGAAGGTCAAAGACAGACACGGCAGCTCCTTAGCGCGAGGTGAGCATGCCGGCGGCCACCTGGTCGGCCACCTCGTCGCCCGCCAGCAGCGCAAGCAGCTCGAGGCCAAAAGGCACGGCAAAGCCGGGGCCGGAGGCCGTGACGAGGTTGCCGCTGCGATAGACGCCGTTCTCGGCCGGACGGACGCCTGCCGGGAAGTCGCCTTCAAAGCCTGGGTAGCAGGTGGCCGTACGGCCCTCGAGGAGTCCCAGCTCGGCCAGGATGGAAGGTGCGGCGCAGATGGAGCCCACGGCCTTGTTTGCCATGAACTCGCAGGCAAGCTCACAAACCTTCTCGTTGGCGCGCAGGCTCGTGGTGCCGGGCAGGCCGCCGGGCAAGACGATGAGGTCGCAGGCGGAGAAGTCGTAAGTGTCGAGCGTGGCGTCACAGTCGACTCCCACCTTCTGGGCGGTGGTGACGTGCGGCTCGGCATTGAGCGTCACGAGCGCCACGTCCTGCCCACCGCGGCGCAGGACGTCGGCCGGGGCCAGCGCCTCGATGGTCTCAAATCCGTCAGCCAAAAGAATCGCAACACGTGCCATGGTCTCTCCCTCTCTCGTTGGGTTTCCATACGGCATTTTAGTCGAGTGGGAAAGCCGAAGGCACTACTTGCGCACGAGCTTGGTGACGGTCTCTACGTGGAAGGTCTGGGGGAAGAGGTCCACCGGGGTGACGCTCACGGGCTCGAAGGTGCCGATCTCGCGGAAGCGGGCGAGGTCGCGGGCAAGCGTGGCCGGGTCGCAGCTCACGTAGGCGATGGCGCGCGCGGGCTGTGCGGAGAGCTGGCTCACCACGTCCTCGGCAAGCCCGGCGCGCGGCGGGTCCACCACGATGATGTCAGCCTCGTCGTCGGGAAACTCTCGCCCGGCGTCGCCGCCCACGGCGTCCACGTTGTCCAGGCCCGTCTCCTCGAGATTGCGGCGCAGGTCGCGCACGGCCGGCCCGTAGGACTCCACGGCGTCAACGAAGCTGCAGTAACGGGCAAGCGGCAGCGTGAAGGTGCCGGCGCCCGAGTAGAGGTCCATCGCGATGTCCTCCTCGCGCGGGTCCAGCGCCTCCATGACGAGCTGGACGAGACGCTCGGCGCCAGCGGTGTTCACCTGGAAGAAGCTCGGGGCCGAGAGCCGCATGAGGTTGCCGCAAATCTTCTCGCTCCAGCTGCCGGCGCCGTCAAGGCGCTCGACGCCGCTCACCTTGCGGGCCTTGGCCTCGCCCTTGGTCATCACGCGCACGATGGAGGTGGCACCCACGCTCTCGAGCACACGTCGGGCCTGGGCGCGCGGGAAGGGACCCGTAGGCGTCCAGATGGCGACCTCGGTGTCCTTGGTTCGGCTGGAGTGGCGGATGCCGACGCGCTCGATGTCGAGGTCATGGCTTCCCGCGAGGTAGGACAGTGCGCCGGCCACGTTCTTCACGAGCTTGGCGCCCTTGCCCTTGGCAGGGGTGTTCAGCAGCGGAAAGTCCTCCACGCGCACGACGGTACGGCCATCGGCCGCATACATCCCCAGCATGGCCTTTCGCCCGTCCTTCACGAACGCAAGCTCGGCCTTGTTGCGGTAGTGCCAGGCCTCGCTCGGTGCCTCGCAAGCAGCGACGAGCCGCTCGGCATCGGCCAGGTGACCCACGCGGGCAAGCGCGTCGACGACGTTCGCACGCTTGGCCTCAAGCTGTGCCTCGCGAGAGAGGCAGGCCCAGGGGGCACATCCCAGCGCTGCGGCAAGCGGCCAAGGACTCTGGATGCGGTTGGGAGAAGGCTCAAGAATCTTCGTAGCGCGGGCCTTGGAGAAGCTCTTGCCATCGCTCACAAGCTCGGCCTCGACCACATCGCCCGCCACGGCGCCCGCCACGAACACGGTCTTGCCGTCCTCAGCATGCGCAATGGCATCCGGACCATAGGTCATTCTCTCAACAGTGAGTTGCATATACTTCTCCTAGAACGGCATCTTGCCGTTGCCCAGGCCCATTTGCTTCATCATCTGCTGGAGCTGGCGCTTGGACTGCTTGCGGTTGCCGTTGCCCATCATGCCGCGGACCTTACCCATCATCTTGTTCATCTCGCCCCACTGCTTGATGAGCTGGTTGACCTCCTGCACGCTGCGGCCGGAGCCCTTGGCGATGCGCTGGCGGCGCATGCCGTTGATGATCTTGGGACGGGCGCGCTCCTCCTTGGTCATGGAGTAGATGATGCTCTCGATCTGGCGCATCTGCTCCTCGGAGTTGTCGCCGCCCATCTGGCGCAGGGCCTTGTCGCCGCCGGGCAGCATGCCCAGCAGCTTGCCCACGCCACCCATCTTGCGGATCTGGTTCATCTGGTTGAGCATGTCGTCCATGGTGAATCCCTCGCGCAGCATGCGCTCGGCGTCGGCCGTGGCCTGGGCGTCGGCGTTGGCCTGGGCGGTCTCGATGATGCCGTAGACGTCGCCCATGCCCAGGATGCGCTTGGCCATGCGGTCGGGGTGGAAGACCTCGAGCGACTCGGGCTTCTCGCCCATGGAGACGAACTTGATGGGCTTGCCGGTGACGGCACGGACCGAAAGGGCGCCGCCGCCACGGGCGTCGCCGTCGAGCTTGGACATGATGACGCCGTCGAAGTCGGTGCGCTCGGCAAACTCGGAGACGACGTTGACGATGTCCTGGCCGGTCATGGCGTCGACCACCATGAGCACCTGGTCGGGGCGCACGGCGTTCTTGATGTCCACGGCCTCCTGCATCATGAGCTCGTCGATCTGTAGGCGGCCGGCGGTGTCGACGATGACGATGTCGCGCAGGTGGTCGACGGCCTCCTGGACTGCCTCGCGCGCGATGGCCACGGCGTCTTGTCCGTCGCCACGGTAGACCGGCACGCCAATCTCGCCGCCGAGGGTCTCGAGCTGGTCGGCCGCGGCGGGACGGTGGACGTCGCAGGCGGCGAGCTGGGGCGAGTGGCCCTGCTTCTTGAGCATGTAGGCGAGCTTGGCGCTGGCCGTGGTCTTGCCCGAGCCCTGCAGGCCCACGAGCATGATGACGTTGGGCGTGCGGTTCTGCATGAGCACGAGCTTGCTCTCGGTGGAGCCAAGCAGCTCGGTGAGCTCGTCGAGCACCACCTTGACGACGTTCTGTGCGGGCGTGAGCGAGGAGAGGACGTCAGCGGAGAGGCACTGCTCCTTGCACGTGGCCACGAAGTCCTTGACCACGCGGAAGTTGACGTCTGCCTCGAGAAGGGCCATGCGGATCTCTCGCATGGCGACGTTGATGTCGTCCTCGGTGAGGCGGCCCTTGCCGCGCAGCTTGTCAAAGGTGTCTGTGAGGCGGTCGGAGAGGTTGTCGAACATCACGGCTCCTTGGGTTCGGTGGATAAGGTCAGAAAGCGGCTAGGTTGGGTGGCGACGAAGCTCAGGCCTGCGAACCCGGGTCTCGCGCTCGTTGGCCATTGCCCGCAACTCGACGCGGTACGCATGGCCGCTGCACGTAGTCTGCAAGCGAGTGGCCGCAAACGCAATAAGCCGCAGCTAAAGCGACTAGATGGTCTCCCCCACCAGCGCGCGGCAGAACTCGAGGGCGTCAAAGGACTGCAGGTCATCGACCCCCTCGCCCACGCCGATGCGGTAGATGGGCAGGGAAAGCTGGCTGGAGATGGAGATGGCGATGCCGCCCTTGGAGGTCCCGTCGAGCTTGGTGACGATGAGGCCGTCGAGGTCAAGCGCGTCGTTGAACTCACGGGCCTGCGCAAGTCCGTTCTGGCCGGTGGTGGCGTCCACCACGAGGACCACGGTCACGGGCATGCCGGCGCGCTTACGGGTGACGTTGACGACCTTGGCAAGCTCGCGCATGAGCTCGGGCGAGGTGTGCAGGCGGCCGGCCGTGTCGATGAGCAGAAGGTCGGTGCCCTCCTTCTCGGCGGTCTCCACCACGTCGTAGCAGACGCTCGCCGGGTCGGCGCCGCGCTCGCGGGTGACCACGCGCACGCCGGCGCGCTCGCCCCAGACCTGCAGCTGCTCGATGGCGGCGGCGCGGAAGGTGTCGGCGCCGCCGATGAGGGTGGCCGTGCCGCTGGCCCTGGAGGCCGCGGCCAGCTTGCCCACCGTGGTGGTCTTGCCGGCGCCGTTGATGCCCACGAACAAGACGCAGCTCGGCATGTCGGTGAAGGGGTCGCGCTCGGAAGTGGCGAAGGCCTCGGAGAGGCGCTGGGCCAAGGCCTCACGCATCTGCAGGGCGGTGCGCAGGCCCTGCTTGGCGGCAAGCTCGCGAAGGTCATCGGTGACGTTCATGGCAAGCTCGGGGCCGATGTCACCCATCACGAGGGTGTCCTCGAGGTCTTCCCAGAACTGCTCGTCAACCTCGCCGCCCATGTAGAAGATTTCATTCAGGGCCTCGCGAGACTTCTCGAGGCCCTTCTTCAAGCGATCGGTGAAGCCCATTAGGCGTCGACCACCTTTCCTGTCGCGCGGTCGAGCCGCTGGGATATGACATGACTGACGCCGTCGGCCTGCATGGAGACGCCGTAGAGGACGTCGGCCTGCTCCATGGTGCGCCTCTGGTGCGAGATGACGATGAGCTGCGTGGTCTCCTTGAGCTGCTCGATGGCGTCCAGCAGCTTGTCGAGGTTGGCGTCGTCGAGCGCCGCCTCGACCTCGTCGAAGACGTAAAAGGGCACGGTGCGCGTGCGGTAGACCGCAAAGAGCAGGGCCAGCGCTACGAGCGACTTCTCTCCACCACTCATGAGCGTCATCTTGGCGATGCGCTTGCCCCTCGGCTGGGCGATGACCTCGATGCCGGTCTCGGCTGGGTGGTCGGGGTCGGTCATCTCGAGATGGGCCTTGCCGCCCGGGAAGAGCATGGAGAAGACCTCGACGAAGTTGGCGTTGACGGCCTCGAACGTCGAGAGGAACTGGCGTCGCATCTTGCGGTCGATGGCGGCCGTGATCTTTGTGAGGGCGCTGCGGGCGCTCTCGAGGTCTGCCAGTTGCACGGCGATGTAGTCCGAGCGCTCCTTGAGCTTGGTGTACTCGTCCATGGCCACCTGGTTCACGGGGCCGAGATTCTCGATCTGGCGGCGAAGGTTGGCGACCTCGCGCTCGGTGGCAGGGCGGTCATCGGGCTCGGGCATCTGCAGGGCCTCTTCGAGCACGTGGCGGCCGTCGGCGGTGATGGCGGCGATGGCCTGCTCCACGCGCACCTCGAGCTGAGCGTTTTCCACCTTGACGTCGTTTTGCGAGGAGCGGGCGGCCTCGAGCGCGGCGTTGGCGTCCGCCACCTGCTGCTTGGCGTCGCCGATGGTCTTCTTGAGGGAGTCCGAGTCGGCCTCGGCCAAGCTCGCGCGGTCACGAAGGCGCTCGGCCCAGGTCTGGCAGACCTCATGGATCTGCTCGTAGCGCTCGTGCAGCGGGTCAACGCGCAGGCGCAGGACCTCGAGCGAGCGGGTGGACTCCTCAGCGGCGCTCATGCGCTGCTCGAGCTCGGAGATGCGGCCCGAGAGCTCGCCCTCGCGCTGGGTGAGGTGGCGCAGGCGCTCGCGGCTGGTGGCGAGGTCAAGGCGTGCGTCGGCGGCCTTCTTGGCGGCGTCGTCCTCGGCGCGCGACGCTTCGCGACGACGCGCGCTCGCCTGCTCGAGCTCGTGGTTGAGTTCGGTGAGGCGGGCCTTGGCCTCGTCCATCTGCTGCTTGAGCGAATCCAGGCGCGGACGCGCCTCCTCGGAGCGCTTGGCGCACTTCTCGCGCTTGGCGCTCACCTGGGCGCGCTCATCGGCAGCACGGCTCACCTGGGACTCGAGCCGCCCTATCTCGGAGGTGAGCGAGGACTGCTCGCCGCGCAGGCCGCTGAGGACACCCGAGGCGTCGCCGGCGCTGTCCCTGGCCTCGGAGAGGGCCTGAGCCGCGTCGTCGGCGGCGGAGTTAGCAGATGCCAGAGCGGCCTCGCCATCCGTGACCGTCTGCTCGAGGGCCGCCATGCCCTCCTCGAGCTCGGCCACGCGGCGCTTGCGCGCAAGGGTGCCGGCGGCGTTGCCGGCACTCGCGCCGGCCTGAGTACGGCCGTCGGGCAGGGCCACGACGCCGGTGGCGGTGACGTAGGTGAGGTTCGGGTTGGCGGCGTGTGCCGCGACGGCCTTCTCGGGCGTCTCCACCACGAAGACGTCTCCCAGCAGGCGCTCCACAAGGCCGCGGGCCTCGTCGGTGACGCTGAGCTGGTCCACGAGGCGCGCGCCTGCGCCGTCTTGGGCGGCCGGGGCGCTTTCGGCCAAGGAGAGCACCGTGAGCGAGCCCTCGGCGCCGCTTGTGGCAACGGCGGCGTCCATGAGGCGTGCCACCTCGTCCCCCGTGGCCACCACGGGGGCTGCCAGGGTCTCGCCCAGCAGGCGCTCCACGACCGAGTCCAGCTCGGCGGGGGCGCTCACGGCGTCTGCCAGGCGGCAGCGCACGAGCGAGGCCAGCGAGCCGTCGGCGAGCACGCGGCCCTCGAGCGTGCCGGCGCCCGCCGCGAGGTTGGCGTCCACCCCGCGCAGGGCGTTGAGGGTCGCCTTTGCCTGCGCGAGCTCGCCGCGGGCGGCGTCGAGCACGCGGCGGGCGGCGTCGGCGGCGGCCCGTGCCGCGTCGCGCTCGGTGGCGCGCTCTGCAATGGCGGCCTGGGCGGCATCGGCGGCCGCCTGGGCCTCCTCGAGCTGAGCGGCAAGCTCGCCGGCGCGTTCGCGGCGGCTGTTGAGGGCGGCGGTGGCGGTCTCCACCTGCTCGTCTATCTGGGCGAGGCGGGAGGCGAACATCTGGTCCTCCACCTCAGCGTTGCTTATCTCGTCTGTGAGCTTGGCGTGCTCGAGCGTTGCCTGGTCAAGCTTGCGCTGGCAGTCGCGTTGCTCGGTGGTGAGGCGGTTCTGCTCTGCGGAGGCCTCGCGGCGCGCGGCGGTGGCCTGCTTGGCGGCCGGCTCCAGGCGCGAGACGTCGGCCGCGAGCTTGTCGGTGGCGCTGCGGGTCTGCCCCAGGTTGGCGCTCACGCCCAAGAGCTCGCCTGCGGCCTCGCTGCGCTGGCGCTCGAGTTGAGAGAGCGTGAGGCGCGTGCCGGAGAGGCGGTCCACCATGTTGCGGCCCTTTTCCTCCAGCAGGCGCATGTCGCTCTCGAGGCGGCCGAGGATGTCGGAGCAGCGGCGGCGCTGCTCGCCCAAATCGCCCACGAACAGGCCCTTCTGCTCGAGCAGGCTCTGGAGCTTCTCGAGCTCGCGGCTCTTCTCGTCGGCGCGGAACTGCGCGAGCTCAACGGCAGCCGCGGCCTCCTTGGCCTTGGCCTCGAGATCGCCCCACTGGCGCTGCAGGCGGCGCACGTCATCCACGGCAAGCTGGCAGGTGAGCTCGGAGAGGCGCGCGTCGAGCTCGTTGAAGCGCTTGGCACGGTCCACCTGGCGCTCGAGCGGGCGCAGCTGCCGATTCAGCTCGCGTGCGACGTCACGGGCGCGAACGAGGTTCTTGTCCATGTCGGCGAGCTTGCGCAGGCTGCGCTCCTTGCGGCGACGGTGCTTGGAGATGCCGGCCGCCTCCTCGATGAGCACGCGACGCTCCTCAGGGCGGCTCGAGAGGATCGAGTCGAGCTTGCCCTGGGAGATGATGGAGTGGGTGTCCTTGCCCATGCCGGAGTCATGCAGGATGTCCTGGATGTCCATGAGACGGGCGGGAGAGCCGTTGATGAGGTACTCGGACTCGCCGGAGCGGTACATACGGCGGGTGATGCCCACCTCGGAGAACTCGACCGGCAGGGTGTGGTCGGTGTTGTCGAGCACGAGGGTGACCTCGGCCACGCCGACGGGCTTGCGGGCGCTGGAGCCGGAGAAGACAACGTCCTCCATGGCCTGGCCTCGCAGCATCTTGGCGCTCTGCTCGCCCAGCACCCACAGGATGGCGTCGCTGACGTTGGACTTGCCGGAGCCGTTTGGCCCCACCACCACGGTGAGCCCCGGGTCAAAGACCATGTGGGTTCGGTCCGCGAAGGACTTGAAGCCCTTGAGCGTGAGGGACTTTAGGAACAATTGACGCCCTCCTCGGCCAGGCGCTTGATGGCATCGGCGGCGGCGGCGCTCTCGGCCTCCTTCTTGGAGGAACCGGTGCCGCGGCCCTTGCGCTTGCCGTCAACGAGCACGACGGAGGTGAAGGTGGGGCTGTGCGCGGGGCCGGACTCACCCTCGAGCTTGTACTCGGGGGCGCAGCGAAGCTCGCGCTGGGTAATCTCTTGCAGGCGGCTCTTGGGGCTCACCGGGCGCTCGGCGAGCTCGGGCACCATGTGGGGTCCGAGCGTCTCTTGCACGAAACGGTGGGTGGCGTCGTAGCCGGCGTCCAGGTACAGGGCGCCCACGACGGACTCGTAGACGTTCTCGAGCGCCGAGTGCATGCCGCGCGCGCCCGTGCCCTTCTCCGACTCGCCGAAGACGATGCAGTCGCCGATGCCCAGGGTGTCGGCCACGGCGGAGAGGGTCTTGCCCGAGACGAGCGAGATCTTAAGGCGCGTGAGCTCGCCCTCGTCCATGTCGGGGAAGCGCTCGAAGAGGTCCTTGGCGACGATGCCGCCGAGGATGGAGTCACCAAGAAACTCGAGGCGCTCGTAGGAGGCCGACACGGGCAGGCCCTCCACGGCGCTGGGGTGCGTGATGGCAGAGGTCACGAGCCCGCGGTTCTTGAACTTGTGGCCGCAGATGGTCTCGATGTGGGCGATATGCTCCTTGGTAGCGCTGTGGACCATGCGCTCCCCCGTTTCTGGCTTGTCTCGATACGACAGCGGCACCCGTGGGACAGGTGCCGCACACAGTAGTCAATTGTACCTTCTAGCCCTGCGCTTCGCAGAGTTTACCTACTCGCGAGGGGCCACCGCGCTCGCCAGCTTTTCGCAGAGGCCCTGGCGCGCGCAGGCGGCGGCCGTGAGCGTGCCGTTCATGACGGCCTCGGGGTTGGTGGCACCGTGGCCCACGAGCACCGGGGCCTTGAGGCCGAGCAGCGCCGCGCCGCCGTACTGGTCGCCCGAGAGCAGCTTTGCCACGCCCTTGAGGGCGGGCTTGACCATGAGCGCGCCCACGGCCACCTTCTTGCTCTTGGCGGCCTCGGCCTTGAGCGCGCCCACGATGAACTTGGCCGTGCCCTCCACGGTCTTCACGGCAACGTTGCCCGTGAAGCCATCGGTCACGATGACGTCAAAGGGGCCGGTGAGGATGTCGCGGCCCTCGCAGTTGCCCGCGAAGTTGATGTCGGTGGCGGCAGCAAGCGCCTCGTGGCGCTCGAGCGCGGCCTGGGAGCCCTTGGTCTCCTCGGTGCCGTTATTGAGCAGGCCCACGCTGGGCTTCTCGACGCCAAGAACGATGTGGGAGTAGGCGCAGCCCATGCGGGCGAACTGCACGATCATCTCGGTGGTGCAGTCGGCGTTGGCGCCCATGTCGAGGAAGGTCGTCATGTGGCCATCGAGGCCGGGCATCGCGGTTGCGATGGCGGCGCGGCTCACGCCCTTGACGCGGCCGACCACCAACGTGCCGGCGGCAAGTATTGCGCCCGTAGAACCGGCGGAGAAGAAGGCGTCGGCCTCCCCCTTGCGCACGGCACGGCAGCCGGCGACGATGGTCGAGTCCTTCTTCTTGCGGACCGCCTGGGTGGGATGCTCGGCCATGCCGATGACCTCGGTGCAGACGAGGGCCTCGGCGCGGGCGTGCTTGGCGCAGAACGGGTTCACGACGTCGGCGGGGCCGGCGACGACCACCTCGAGGTCCTTATCGGCCGCAAGGGCGCGCTCAATGCCCTCGAGCACGACCTCGGCCGGCTCGTCTCCGCCCATGGCGTCAACAACGACTCGTACCACCGTGCGCTCCTCTCAGGATCTGCCGAGAGCTTGCGCGCCCCCAAGTTGGGCAGGCGCGCCCCGGGCGAAAGGCCCGGGCCCGGCGTCTACAAAAAAGGCCGACCCAGGCGGGCCGGCCTTCTGGCCACTCATATGATGTGGCGGCTACTCGGTGACGATGACCTGACGGCCGTTGTAGTAGCCACAGCTCGGGCACACGCGGTGCGGGAGCTTCACGGCGCCGCACTGGGGGCACGTGGAGCGAGCAGGCATAGCGAGCTTGCTGTTGGCCGAGCGACGGGTGTGGGTCGCGCCGCGACCCTTCTTCTGCTTGGGTACTGCCATTGTTGACCTCTCTTACGAATCTCACGCCGCACCGCACGCGACGGTCTATCACAGACAAACCGGAACTATAGCACGAATTGGACAGCAAGCACCAGAGATACACATCATTTAGTGCAAATTGGCTTGCCGACCACAAATGAACGGCGAAGCCCGCTACTCGCCTTCCTCAAGCTTGAGGCTGGCAAGCGCCGCAAAGGGGCCCTCCTTCGCGGCCTGCTCGGCGCGCATGGCCGCACAGCCGCAGTCGCCCTCGTTGAGGTTGGCGCCGCAGGTGGGGCACAGGCCCTTGCAATCCTCGCTGCACAGAACCACGAAGGGCGTCTCCATGACGATGGCCGCCATGATGGGGGCGGCGAGGTCGATGGTGTTGTCATCGCCCACGAGCGAGAAGTCAACCTCGTCCTCGTCGTCAGAGAGCTCCTCCTCGGACGGGGCCTCATAGAGGAAGTACTCGTCAACCTCGGAGGCGATGTCGAACTCGGCGTCTTCGAGGCAGCGGTCGCAGGTGCCCACCACGTGGGCGCGGACCATGCCGGAGGCAAGGACGCCCTCGCCGGCGTTGGTGAGCACGAGGTCGTAGTCGATGCCACCCGGCAGCTTGAACTCACGGCCGCCGAGCTCGTAGGAGGGCTCATCGATATGGCCGGCCTGCGAAAGGACGCTGCCGGCACCCTCCAGGCGCTCGTCTATGGAAACAACGATGGGCTTCATGGCTTACCTGCGGGCGGCCGAGCCGTCATCGAGGGCCTGGCGGCTGCGCTCGAGCTGGCTGATGACGTTCTTGAGGTTGTCCTCGATACCGGTGAGCACGCCCTCGGCGTAGTCGTTGATGTGGTATCGAAGGTCGCGCTCGTACTGGGAGGCCTGGTCGCGAATCTCCTCGGCCTGCTGGTTGGCCAGGCGCACGACCTCCTGGTCACCGGCCAAGATCATGGCCTGCTGCTGGGCATCGGCGACGATGGAATCGGCCGTCTGGTGGGCGCGGGCGAGAATCTCGTCCTGCTCCTTGAGAACGCGACGGGCGGTCTGGAACTCGTCGGGGAAGACGCGACGGATCTCGTCGAGAAGCTCATAGATGGCCTCGGAGTCAACAACCCTCAGGTTGGGGTTCTGGCCGCCCATGAAAGGCTTCTTGCCATCGGAGATGATGTCCTCGATCTCGGCGACGATGTCTTCGATCTCCTGACCTGGCTGCATGAGCAGGCTCCTTTCGTGCAGGCCCCAGGCCCATAATCGGCTCCGTGGGACGCCAAATCGCGAGTTTTTAGAGACGCACAAGGCGTCAATCTGGACAACCTTACCATAAGCGCAGCTATATAGCCCACCTTCAATTACCCGGAGCGACCATCTCCACCTCCCCTATATGCAACCGCCCGCCCCGGAAACCCGAGGCGGGCGGCGAGTCGCAGATATTGTCGCTCCCCCACGGCCGCCCTGGGGCTTCCTGGTGCCCGAGATTGGGCCGAAAGAGGAGCGCCGCGTGCTCAGCACGCAAGCGACGAATGAGACCCAAGATTGTGTGCCAGGAAGCCCCAGGGGCTATTCTTCGAACTGCGAGTTGTATAGCTCCGCGTAGAAGCCGCCCTTGGCGAGGAGCTCCTCATGTGTGCCGCGCTCCACGATGTCGCCGTCGCGCAGGACGAGGATGACGTCGGCGCCCTTGATGGTGGAGAGGCGGTGCGCGATGACGAAGCTCGTGCGGCCTTGCATGAGGGCATCCATGGCGCGTTGGATGAGGCCCTCGGTGCGGGTGTCCACGTTTGAGGTCGCCTCGTCCAAGATGAGCACCGGGCGGTCGGCCAGGAAGGCCCGCGCGATGGTGACGAGCTGGCGCTGGCCGGCGCTGAGGTTGTTGCCCTCCTCGTTGATGACGAAGTCGTAGCCGCCGGCGAGCGTGTGGATGAAGTGGTCGCAGCGCGCCGCGCGGGCCGCGGCCTCCACCTCGGCGTCCGTGGCCTCGGGCCTGCCGTAGCGAATGTTCTCGCGGATGGTGCCGTTGAACAGCCACGTGTCCTGCAACACCATGGCGAACTGCTCGCGCAGCTCGGCGCGATCCCACTCGCGCACGTCCACGCCGTCCACCTTGAGCGAACCGGCGTCCACGTCGTAGAAGCGCTGCAGCAGCTTGATGAGCGTGGTCTTGCCCGCGCCCGTGGGGCCCACGATGGCAACGGTCTGGCCGGGCTCGGCCGTGCAGGAGAAGTCGTGGATGATGGTCTCGCCCTTCTTGTAGCCAAAGCGCACGTGGTCAAACTCCACAAGTCCGTCGGTGCGCTCGGGACGCTTGGGGGCCTCGCACTCGGGCTCCTCGGGCGCGGCCAAAAACTCGAAGACGCGCTCGGTGGCGGCGGCCATGGACTGCAGCGTGTTGCTCACGTTGGCGATCTGCTGCACGGGTTGGGTGAAGTTGCGCACGTACTGGATGAAGCTCTGGATGCTGCCGACCTCGACGGAGCCCGCGAGCGCCAGGCGCGCCCCCACGATGACCACGGCCACGTAGCCCGCGTTTCCCACCAGGCTCATGAGCGGCATCATCAGGCCCGAGAGGAACTGCGAGCGCCAGCCCGAGGTGAACAGCTCGTCGTTCTTGCGCTCGAACTCGTCCACGGCGGCCTCGGAGCGGTCGAAGACCTGGATGACGGACTGGCCGGCGAAGTCCTCCTCGATGATGCCGTTGACCTCGCCCAGGACCTTCTGCTGCGCGCGGAAGTAGGGCTGGGAGAAGCGCATCATCACGAACAGGATGACGGCGGCCACCGGAAGCGTCACCACGACCACACCGGTGAGCGGCACGCTGATGGACAGCATCATCACGAGCACGCCGACGATCTGCGTCACCGAGGTGATGAGCTGGGTCACGGACTGGTTGAGGCTCTGGCCCAAGGTGTCCACGTCGTTGGTGATGCGGCTCAAGACGTCGCCCTTGGCGTGGCCGTTGAAGTAGCTCATGGGCACCACGGAGATCTTCTGGGCGATTTCGGCGCGCATGCGGTAGCAGATCTTCTGGGTGACGCCGGTCATGAGCCAGCCCTGGATGAGGTTGCAGGCGCTGCTGGCCAGGTAAAGGCCAAGCAGGAGCAGCAGGGTGCGGCCGATCCACTCGAAGTCCACGCCGCCAGTGCCGCCCACCTTGGCAACGAGGCCCTCATAGAGCTTGGTGGTGACCTGGCCCAGGACCTTGGGCCCCACGATGTTGAAGATGACCGAGGCGATGGCGAACACGATGGCCGCCAGCACGGCGAACTTGTGGGCGCCCACGTAGCCGAGCAGCTTGGCCATGGTGCCCTTGAAGTCCTTGGGCTTCTCGACCAGGCGGCCGCCTCGGCCGCCGGGGCCGCGCATGGGGGCGGCGTTACGGGCGGGCGCCTGCGTCTTGTTCTCTTCTGCCATTAGCGCTGCCCTCCTTCCTTGACGGCGGCGACCTCTTCGGCGCTCATGCCGAGCTCTGCGGCGCTCAGCTGCGACTCCGCGATCTCGAGGTAGGCCGGGCAGCTGTGGAGCAGCTGCTCGTGGGTGCCCTGGCCCACCACGGCACCGTCATCGAGCACGATGATCTGGTCTGCGTGCATGATGGTTGCGATGCGCTGGGCCACCACCACGTGCGCGCTTTCGGTCTCGCTCGTGGCGAGGGCCTCGCGCAGGCGCGCGTCGGTCTTGTAGTCGAGCGCCGAGAAGGAGTCGTCGAACACCACGACCTCGGGGCGCTTGGCCAGGGCGCGGGCGATGGCCAGGCGCTGGCGCTGCCCGCCCGAGACGTTGGAGCCGCCCTGGCTGATGGCCGAGTTCCAGCCACCCTCGCGGCCCTCGATGAACTCGGTGGCCTGGGCCACCTCGGCGGCGTGGCGCATGTCCTCGTCGCTGACGACGCTGCCAGCGAACTTGAGGTTGGACTCCACGGTGCCGGAGAAGAGCATGCCCTGCTGGGGCACGTAGCCCACGCGCCGACGCAGCTTGCCCAGGGGCAGGTCTCGCACGTCCACGCCGTCGAGCAGCACGCTGCCGGCGGTGACGTCGTAGAGACGCGGGATGAGCTGGACGATGGTGGACTTGCCAGAGCCCGTGGCGCCGATGATGCCGAGCATCTGGCCCGCGCCCACGGTAAAGCTCAGGTGGCTCACGACGTTCTCCTCGCCATCCGGGTAGCGGAAGGAGACGTCGCGGAACTCGAGCTTGCCACGGGGCGCGTCGGCCGCCGGCAGCTTGGGCTCGGCCGGCTCGTTGATGGAGCTCGTGGTGTCGAGGACCTCCTCCACGCGGGCGGCAGCCACCTCGGCGCGGGGCAGCATGACCGAGACCATGGTGAGGATCATGAAGGCCATGACGATCTGCATGGTGTAGGAGATGAAGGCCATCATGGAGCCCACCTGCATCACGCCGTCGTTCACGCCGTTGCTGCCGGCCCAGACGATGAGTACGGTGACGCAGTTCATCACGAGCATCATGAGCGGCATCATGAAGCTCATGGCGCGGTTGGTGAACAGCTGGGTCTCCATGAGGTCGCGGCTGGCCTCGTCAAAGCGCGCCAGCTCGTGGTCCTGGCGGCCGAAGGCACGGATGGGCATGAGGCCGTCGAGCATCTCGCGGGCCACGAGGTTCACGCGGTCCACGTAGCGCTGCATCTTCTTGAACTTGGGCATGGTGAGGCCCATGAGCACGCCAACCACCGCGCACACCGCGATGACGGCCACGCCGATGGTCCACTCCAGCCCCGTGCTGGTGGCGAGCACGCGCATCACGGCCACCACGCCCATCACCGGGGCCATGAGCACCATGCGGATGAAAAGGGTCACGGCCATCTGGATCTGCTGGACGTCGTTGGTGCAGCGCGTGATGAGCGAGGCCTGGCTGAACTTGCCCACCTCGGCCGCCGAGAAGCCCATGACGCGCGAGAAGGTCTCGCGGCGCAGGTCACGTGCGATGGTGGAGGCGGTGCGAGAGGCCACCGCGCCCAGCGCGATGGTGGAGACGAGCGAGACGGCGCACAGGCCGAACATCTTGAGCGTCATGGAGCCGAGATAGGCGTTCTGGACGTCCTCGAGGTTGATGCCCTGGGCTTCGAGCTCGGCGCCCACGTAGCTGACGGCGCGCTGCTCCACGATGGAGCCGCTCATGGAGCCCATGGCCTCGGCCATGGAATCGGCCGCGCTCGTGAGCTGGTCTTTGGTGACGAGGCCGGCCTCGTAGGCGGCGCGAATGTCATCCATGGTGATGGTGCCGCTCACGCCCGCGCCCAGGGTGGAGGCGTCCACGCCCTGCGAGAGCGAAAGCGCCACGGTCTCGGGCAGGCTCATGATGCTGGCGACCTCGTCGACGTCGGCGCCGGCATCGGCGCCCACATAGGTGCGGACGCCGTTGGCATCGGCCTCCGAATAGAGCGAGTCCACGAGGGAGGCGTCGTCCTCGGCCATGAACAGCTCCAGGTCATCCAGGCTCTGGGCTCGGATGGTGGCGGGCACGGCAGTCTCGATGCCGCCCTGCTGGATGCCCACGTCCACGATCTCGCTCATATAGGTGGGCAGCGTGAGGTCTGCGTTGCAGCTGATGATGGTGAGCGCGATGGCGACGACGAGCGCCGGGATATGGTTCTTGAAGAGCTTGAGGATCTTCACGCGCGGTCCCCCTCCCCCGTCTCTTCGTGGCCTTGCGACAGGCTGAACGGATCTGCCGGGGGCCTTACCTGGCGGCCTTGCTCGTAGCGGGCGGCCATGAGGGACTCGATGCGCCCCACAATTCGAACAAATTCTCGGCTGTCCTGCTCGCCGAGCTCCTCGAGGAAGTCAGCAACCATCGAGATGCCGTTCACGCGCAGGCGCTCGTGCTGGGCGGCGCCTTCCTCGGTAAGGCTCACCTCAACGCGGCGACGGTCGGACGGAGACGCCGAGCGGCTCACGAGGCCGCGCTCCTCCAGGGCGCGAAGGGCATTGGCCACACGCGCGTCGGAGACGCCCGTCCGATGAGCGATCTCTGAGGGGGAAAGCGGTTCGCCCGCCATAAAGAGCGTTCGCATAATCGCTGGTAGGCCACGCATTCCCTTGTTGATACGGTCGCTTGCGCGCAGCCGGCCCATCTCGCAGCCATAGGCTATGAGCTGCTCGGCGTAGGCACGGAAGGGCTCGGCGGAGGCCTCAGGTGAGGCGGCGCCAGCAGCGGACGAGACTGACGTCGCGGCGTCGTTCCGCCCGCCGGCCTGGGACTCACGTACGCTGTCCCGGCTTGGATGCTCCATACTCTCCTCCTAATACTTTCTAGTGTTAGTTTTCACTGTTAGGAATATAGCCATTCGGTCCGACGGCCTTTCCAAGGGACAATGTCTTGGGGTAGACTCCACGAAGCGGACACAACATCTCGAACAAACTCGCTTGCACGAGCTAGCCGCTGTGTTATTCTTATCCAGCTTTGTGTCGAGGGCGGCTGCACCAGGCGCCGCTTAATGGAGGTTTACAACAATGTCTAAGGTTTGCGCCATCTGCGGCAAGCACGCCGTCGCCGGTCGTTCGATCAGCCACTCGCACCGCGTCACCAACCGCAAGTTCCGTCCGAACATCCAGCACGTCACCGTTGTCGTCAACGGCCACAAGCAGAAGATGAACGTCTGCTCCACGTGCCTCAAGTCCGGCAAGGTTGCTCGCTCCTAGCAGCGACGGTCATAGCATTGCCAAGGGGAGTCGCTTTTGCGGCTCCCCTTTTTCGTAATGCCCTGTTAGGCCCGTCAGCATGGACCCGCCCCAGCGCCTTGCCAAGAGCGTCTATGGCCCAAGGGCTAGGCCCGATATCAAAACGCATGCGCCCCCAAATGAAGCTCGTACGAGCTGTGGGGCGCAATTTTAAAAGAGCTCATGCAGAGGGCTTACGAAGCCATGGGCCAACTGGGGTTTTGTCAGCAAAATACAGACGTTACTTAGTCGCTCGGGAATTTGCGCCCCACAACTTGCGCGAAGCGTAATAGAGGTCGCCCTACTTCAACAGAAACGCGGCGACGGTTCCCCCGTGGCAGGCGATGCTTGCGCCGGCCTCGTCGATGACGTTGGAGATGCCGCGATCGCGCAAGGCGTCCACATGGTAGTGGTCCAGGTTCCAGCGCATGCCGGTCTCGCTCACGACCGAGCCGTCCGCCAGGGCCACGAAGGAGAAGTGCTTGCCACGTGCTTCTTCGCCAAAGGCCAAGGTATCCGTTCCGCGAGGCGAGAGGATGTGGCACTCAAAGGCGTCCTCCACCAGCACCGGTGCCAAGTCGGCGTTGCTCGTGAGCACGCCAAAGACAGCCAGGGCATGGTCCATGCGACCGGCGCTCGCACAGGTGAGCGTAACTTCCAGCGGCTCGCCCAGCTCACGGGCCAGCTCGCGCGCGCAGGAAAATGCCAGCGAGAGGTCGGTGTCGTACTTGGCCGGCGGGAAGAGGCGGATGCCAAAGCTCTCCCCCATCTGCCCCACCTTGGGCGTCTCTCGCACGTCGTCAGCCGGCACCACGGAAAGCTCGGGCGCGTCAGCACCCTGCAGGCCGCGGATCCAGGCGAGCGTCTCGGGGCTCACCGTATCGGCGTCTCCGCAGAAGGCGCCGGGGACGACCCCGGCCGCGCGACAGGCGTCCGCCCCTCGGTCAACCGCCACCACAAGGCTGGCCTCCCTGGCAAGGCGAGCCACCAGCTCCGGTGAGCTTGGTTCGGGCGAGCCCGCTACGAGCAGCGCGTGCACGGCTAGACCTCCTCGGGCATGGGCTTGCGGGCGGCATCGTCAAAGGCGGCGATGGCCTCAAGCGAGACGGACTCGTAGTTCTCTGAGAAGATGTCCGCCCACGAGGCAATAAAGCGCGGGTCACGACCATCGTGGTCGTTATGGATGCCCGCCACGTGGAAGCCGGCGCGACGAGCAGAGCGCACGGCAAAGGGCGCGTCCTCAAAGACCCAGGCCTCCTCCATGGGCGTGCCAAGGCGCTCGCAGGCCGCGAGGTAGACGTCGGGGTAGTCCTTGTCGCGGCCCTCGCGCACCTCGGCGGTACAGAGCACGTCCTCGAACAGGTCCAGCATGCCAAAGTGCTCGAGCGCGCGACGCACCACCGACGAGGTGGTGGAGCTTGCAACCACCGCGGGGATGCCGGCCGCATGCAGGCTCTCCACAAAGGAGCGGGCACCAGGCATCTCCACCACGTTGGTCTCGTACTCCCGAATCACGAGCTCGTGGATTTGGTCGACGACTTCCTCGGCGCTTGCGCACATGCCGTAGTCACCGTGCAGGAACTTGCCGGTGTTGGGCAGCGTCATGGCCTCGACCTTGGCCTCCAGCTCGGGTGTGGGCTCGATGCCGTGGTTGGTGAGCAGCTTGGCGAACACGTTCATCCACATGCCCATAGAGTCCAATAGCGTTCCGTCGCAGTCGAAAATGGCACCGCTGATCTTTGCCAAGGCTCCCCCATCCGTCTTCCCGGCCATTGCCGCCGGGCGCAAACAGTCCGGACAAAAACGTACACCATTTGGGTCGCTCCCCGAAGCTTGAGTTTTTTCGCAGCCCAACAGTTTTGATGGCAAGGCATAGAAGCAGGCGCACTCCACGTCAGCAGTGGTCTAGCAGGGAGTTACGAGTTAGGCATGGAGCTGCCGCTTTGGCTGAAATGCCCGGCGAATTTGGGTAAAGTAACTGACGTCGCGGCCCTAAGGGCCGCATTTCTATGGAAAAAATGCCTGCCCCGGCCCTGTGCGGCGCTTTGAACGCGACCCCGCAAGCGTAGGAGCGCAGGCAAAAGATGGTGCCACGACCAGGCGGCCGTGCGCACAGGTACGAAAGGTTTTGCAAGATGGCACGTTATGACTATCGCTGCACGGGCTGCGGCAACGTCTTTGAGGTCGAGCACCCCATGTCCGAGCGCCCCGAAATCACCTGCCCCACCTGCGGCAAGCCCGCCGAGCGCGTCTTCAACGCATCGGGCATCAGCTTCAAGGGCTCGGGCTTCTACAACACCGACCAGCGCGGCGGCAGCTCCAGCACCGAGGGCACCTCGGGTTCCAGCTGCTCCTCCTGCGGCGGCGGAAACTGCTCCTGCTGCGGATAGGCAACGGCGCCAGCCAGGCCAAGAAGAGGGCCGGCACTGGCGAAAACCGCAGGGTCAACCCCAAGGCCTGACGCAAGAAATAGACCATATACACAAGGGACGCGGACTATCTAGCTCGCGTCCCTTGTTGTGTACAGGGCTGTGTCTGTTGGAAGACGCTATAACCTGTTAGGCCTTACGCACCAGACGGGCAAAGAAATGGCCGTCGAAGGAGCCGGCGCGCGGGGAAGACTGGAAGTCTCCAGCGGGCGTGAGGTTGGCCTCAACGAGGGACTTCGCCGTCTCGCAACGCTGCACGGCAGGCGCCTCAAGCAAGCTCGCGCGCTCAAAGCCGCGGCCAGCATCGCTGCCCAGGAAGGCTTCGACCACCTCGGCGTTCTCAGTTCCAAGCACCGAGCAGGTCGCATAGACGAGCTGGCCGCCAACCGCCACGCGACCGGCTGCCGCGCTCAGAAGACGCAGTTGCAAGGCGGGCAGTCCCTCCTCGCCCGAACCCACGAGCTCCTCCTCAAGCGCCCAGGCGGCCTCGGGATGACGGCGCATGGTGCCGGTGCCCGAGCAAGGCGCGTCAACGAGGACGGAGTCAAAGGCGCTGGCAAGCTCGGCCGGGAGATCTTCTTCGCACGCGAGCCTGGTTCCGTCAAACTCCACGCAGCTCACGGACTCGGAAAGCCCGGCCTGCTCCATGCGCGAGGCGCTCATGCGCACCTTGGACGAGACAAGCTCGCAGCCAACCACCGCAGGCTCGCCACCGAGCTCGCGGCCCAGGCGGGCAAGCATGAGCGACTTGGTGCCCCTGCCTTGTCCGACCTCGAGCACGCGGCCGGAAGCGGCGGCAACGCGACAGGCGAGCTGGGCGGCGAGGTCGGCCACGACCACGTCACAGTTGGATACAAGTCCCGAACGGGCCAGGCCGGCCGCAGCCTCCAGACACCAGCACCCACCGAGCTCAGAGGGCTGCGGCGCCAGGTGCGCCCCCTCGAGCAGGGCCTTGGCGTCGTCGGCGTCCACCTCGGGCTTGCCGGCGCAGACGTAGACGGGGGCGGGCTCCAGCGCGCAGGCGCACATGGCCGCCACGCGCTTGGCACCGAGCGACCCCAGGAGGCGCTCCACCAGCCAGGCGGGGTAGCCGCTTGCAAGGCACAGTTCATCAACAGTGGGTTCACGGGCAGGCGCGAGCGCTGCGGCATATTCATCGGACTCGCCGGCAGCAGCCAGGCAGCCTTGCCCGCAGGCACCAGCAGAGCCATCCTCAGAAGACGCGCGGGCCTCGTCCACATCCCCGGCAACCCCATCCCCGCAGCCCATGCCAGCGAACGCGGCCACGGCGGCACGGGCCTCGTCAACCTCGGGTCGGCAGTCGGCGATGCGGCGCAGGACGGCGTTGGCCATGCGGGCGGCGCGCGGCTGCACGCCGCGCACAAGCTCGACCCCCTGGCTCACGGCAACCTGACGCGGCGTGTCGAGATAGAGCAGCTCAAAGGCAGACAGGCGCAAGGCGTCGCGCACGCGCGGCTCGACGGAGCCGGGGCGGGACGCAAAGGAGTCGATGCGACGGTCAAGCTCTCCGGCGGCGACGTTCACGCCCAAGACGAGCCTCGTCGCAAGCGCACGGCCTTTGCGACCCAAGGTCTCCATCTCGCGCGCCCCGCGCATGAGGTCGCGGGCGCGGGCATGGCGGCGGCGCTGCGCGCCCAGCAGATGAAGCGCCGTGGTGCGGGCGGGACTGGCGCTTGCCATTAGGCGCTCCCCCAGGTAAGGCCCTCGCCACGAAGGCCGGCGGCCCAGGCGGACGCCTCCATCTCACGCTTGCCGTCGGGCTTCACGCTCAAAAGCTCGAGGCCGCCGTCGGCGCACCCCAGCACAACGCGGCCATGGAAGACGGCTGCGGAGCCGGCTGCAGGCGTGATGTCGGCGCAGGTGGCGGCTCGCATCACGCGCACGCCCTTGCCGGCAACCACGCAACGGGCGGGAGCGGCGTCGGCACTGGCCTGCACGCGGCGGACGTTGGTGACGGCGCCGTCTTGCGGCGCAAGGCGCATCTCGGCCTTGTCGATCTTATGGGCATAGGTGACCTGGGACTCGTCCTGCTCGGTCCAGGTGGCGCTGCCGGCCTCCATATCGCGCAGGGCGGCCACGAGGGCCGCGCCGCCAAGGTGGCCGAGCTCGTCCATGAGCTCGTCGCTGTTCTTGGTGCCCACCTCGCAAGAGACCTGCGCGCAAAAGGCGCCGGCGTCGAGCTCGTGCACCACGCGCATGATGGAGGCGCCCACGCGCTGCTCGCCCGCGAGCACCGCACGCTGGATGGGCGCGGCGCCGCGCCAGCGCGGCAACAGCGAGGCGTGCACGTTCACGCAGCCCAGGGGCGCAAGCTCGAGCACGCGGTCGGGCAGGATGCAGCCGTAGGCGGCCACGCAGATGGCGTCGGGCCTGGCGGCCACGATGCGCTCAAAGACCTCGTCGGTGATTCGGTTGGCCTCGACGACCTCAAGCCCAAGCTCGAGGGCGCGCGCCTTGACGGGACTGGCCACGAGCTTCTTGCCGCGGCCGCGCACGGCGTCCGGTCGCGTCACGACAAGCGTGACGTCAAAGGCCTCGTCAAGCGCCGAAAGCGAGGGGACCGCAAAGTCGGGGGTCCCCATGAACACGATGCGCATGGGCTACTCCGAGCTGGTCTGGCCGGGGCGGGCACCCTCGGCGATGGCACGCTCGCACTCGCGCAGCATCTTGGCGCGCTTGAGCGGCGGCAGGTGGTCCACCATGGTCACGCCGTCGAGGTGGTCAATCTCATGCTGCAGGCAGACGGCCATGAGGTTGCCCTCGGCCTCATACTGCATGAGGTCGCCGTCGAGGTTCTCGGCATGGACGATGACGTGGTTGGGACGGTCGATGTCGACCGAGATGCCGGGGAAGGAAAGGCAGCCCTCGCTAAAGGTGCGGGGCTCGCCGTCGGCCACGACGATCTTGGGGTTGACGAGCACATAGGGGTTGCGCGACTTGGGGGCATCCGAGGTGTAGTCGCAGTCGATGACCACCAGGCGCACGCACTCGCCGATCTGCGGGGCGGCCAGGCCGCAGCCCTCGCTCTCGTACATCGCCTCGAGCATGCGCTCGGCAAGCTCGCGCACGGAGTCGTCGATCTTCTCGATGGGCGCGCACTTGGTGGAAAGGCGCGGGTCTGGGGTAAGGACAATATCGTCTGTGGCGCTCATGGCACTCCTTTGCAGCGAATTCTCACAGCTCACCATCATACCCGGGATATGACGCGCGGCGGCGTCACGCGAGGCAGGTCACGCGATGGACACGAGCGTGCTAGAGCATGTCGTAGGCGTCGACGTCAATGGAGAGGGTGATGTCACGGCGGGCGGGCAGCGCGTTTGCGGCCGCCTCGATGACGGGACCCATCTCGGCCGTGGGAGGCGCCTTCACCACCAGGTGGCGGCGGTAGCGGTCCTTCACGCGGGCGCGCACGCACTCGGCCGGCCCCAACACCTCCCAGTCGCCCTCGAGCGCATCCACCGCGTCTCGCAAGGCATGCCCCAGCTGGCGCGAGCGCTCGCGCAGGGCAGCCTCGTTCTTGCCCGTAAGCGTGACGTTGGCCACGCGGGAGAAGGGCGGGTAGTAGGCCTCCTCGCGTTGCTCGAGCTCGTAAGCCTCGAACTTTGACCGGCTGTGGTGGGCCACGGCCTGGATGGCTGGGTGCGTGGCCCAGTAGGTCTGGATGATGACCTGGCCGGCCGTCCCTCCCCTGCCCGCACGACCTGAGACCTGCTCGAGCAAATCGTAGGTGCGCTCGGCGGCGCGGAAGTCGGGCAGCTTGAGCGTGGTGTCGGCGTTGATGACGCCCACGAGCGTGACCTCAGGGAAGTCGAGCCCCTTGGCGATCATCTGCGTGCCCACGAGCACCGCGCACTCGCTCGCGTCAAAGCGCTCGAGCAGGCGGGTGTGGGCGCCCTTGGCGCTCGTGGTGTCGGCGTCCATGCGGATGACGTCCACCGAGCCCACCCGGCTCACGGCCGCGTCTTCGGCGACAGAGACGCTTTGCCTGGCGGTGTCTAAGGTGCTCTCATCGGTAACTGCCTGGGACTTATTGGACGAGGAAGACTCGTCGCCCTCTCCGGGGCAAGCGCCTTCGCCGCAATGGGCCGAGCCGGCAACGGAAGCTGGGGCCTCGGCGACAGAGAAGGTTCCCACACCGCAAACGCCCTCGGCCGCGAGCTCGTCTTGCACCGAAGCCAACAGCATCTTCAGCTCGTCCTCCACGCGCTGGGTGCCCAGGCCGTATTGGGCCAGGTAGCGACTGCCGCAATTGGGGCACTTGGTGGAGGGGTCCGGGTAGGCGCGCACCGGCCAGGAGCGCGCGCAGCTGTGGCACACGAGGCTGTGGGTGCGCTCGTGGTAGGTAAGGGCGGTGGAGCAGTGGGTGCAGGTGGGCACGCAGCCGCACTCCCGGCACATCAAGAAGCTCGCGAAGCCGCGACGGTTGAGCAAAAGCACCGCCTTCTGCCTACGGCGCACCACCTCGAGCAGCGAATCCTTGAGCACGCTCGAGAAGCACGAGCCGTTCTTGGCGGCGAACTGCTGGCGCATGTCGACCACGCGCACGCGCGGAAGCCCGGCTCCTCCGGGACGCTCGGGCATCTCAACGCGCGTCCAGCCAACCCCTCGCCAGCTGCCCTGCCGGCAGCGCTCCAGGCTCTCGAGCGACGGCGTGGCGGAGCCAAGCACCACGGCCGCCCCGCGCAGGCGCGCCAGCTCGCAGGCGGCTTCGCGCGCGTGGTAGCGCGGGGCCTGGTCTTGCTTGTAGGAGCCCTCGTGCTCCTCGTCCACGATGATGAGGCCCACGTTTGAGAGCGGCGCGAAGAGCGCCGAGCGCGCGCCCACCACCACGTGGGCCGCCCCACCGCGGGCCATGTCCCACTGGTCAAAGCGCTCGCCGGTGGAGAGGCGCGAGTGCAAGATGGCCACGTCGTCGCCGAAGCGGCTGCGGAAGCGCCCCACGGTCTGGGCCGTGAGCGAGATCTCGGGCACGAGCACGATGGCGCCCTTGCCCTGGGCGCGCACGCGCTCGATGGCGCTGAGGTAGACCTCGGTCTTGCCCGAGCCAGTCACGCCGTCCACAACCACCACGTCCCCGCGGCCGGAATCGGTTGCCTGCGCAATGGCCTCGAGAGCCTGCGCCTGGCCCGCGGTGAGGCGCTCGGGCCTGGGGGCGTTGGCGCTGGACAACGTGGTCTGCTCGTCATTGCCGCGCACACGACGGCGGCGCTCGACGCTCACCAGGCCACGCTTGGCAAGTGAGCTCACCACCTGGCCGGCGCCGCTCACCATGGCGGAAAGCTCGGCCACGCGCATCTGGCCCGCACGCAGGGCTTCGATGACCTGACGCTGTCGGGTGGCGTTGGCGCGGGGCTCAAAGGCCCGTCCCGCCTCGGTGAGGCTCGCCCAGCGATCGTCCACGGCGTTCGTGCGCTCAACCACGAGCTGCCACTCGCCGCCGTCCTCGCGCCGCACGCGCATGGTCTGGCCCGGCGGCATCATAAGGCGCAGGCACACGGCCAAGGGCGCGGCGTACTCGCGGCTCATCCAGCGGGCGAGCCTGGCGCCCACCTCGTCAAAGGCGGGCGCGGCCAGCACGCGCATGACCTCGAGCACGCGCGAGGGGTCAACACCCTCCCCCAGCTCGTCTGCCATGCCCACCACATAGCCAACCACATCCCTGTGCCCAAAGCTCACGAGCACCGTGCAGCCAACCTGGCAGCTCTGCCCCAGGTCAGGCGGGACGGCGTAGTCAAAGCACCCGTCGATGGCGCGGGTGGGTATGTCCGGAACGACCTTCGCGTATCTCATGCAACCTAGTTTGCCACCACGCGGCAGACCGGCACAACGGCAAACAAGAAGCCATCTAGATGAGAGCCGGCAAAGCCCATGAAGGCATGGCGCCCGCATCGACAAAGCGCAAGGGACACGCTTGGCACGGCACGCAAGCTCGCGGGTACAAAGGAGCATCACACCAAGATGTGCGTCAATACTCACAAAATAGCGCCGGCCTCCCGTACGTGGGAGGCCGGCGCAATCGTCAAGCGATGGGGTTGGCCGGCGCTACATGAGCTTGGTGCTCTCGAGCTTCTCCTCCACCCACTCGTTGAGGCGGATGATGGGACGGCGCAGGAACAGGCCCAGCAGCAACGCCGGGATGAGGAAGCACAGGAGGTTGCGCAGGCACATCCAGTAGTCGTTGCCATAGAGGCCGAACATCGCCGAACGCATGGCGTTCTCGCTCTGGACGAAGGGCAGGAAGGGATAGACCGCCTGGAACGACTCGGGCAGCATCTCCTTGGGGAAGGTGCCGCCGGAACCGGCCACCTGGATGACCATGAGCACGACCGCGATGGCCTTGCCAACGTCGCCAAAGCTCGCGGTGAGCGCGTAGATGATGTTGACGAAGGCAAAGCTCGCGACCCAGCCAGCCAGGAAGAACAGCCCCGGGTGGGCGCACTGGACGCCCAGGAAGTAGAGGTCGCCGGCGCAGATGAGGGCGCTCTGCATAAAGCCCACGAGCGCGAACAGCACCAGACGGCCGATATAGGCCTGGGTGTGCGAGCAGCCCGTCTCCTCGAGCGCCTCCTCGCTGGCGTTGGTCTTCACGAGCGCCGCGAGCACGACGCCGCCGATCCAGATGGCAAGCGTGGTGTAGAAGGGCGCCATGGCGCTGCCGTTGTTCTCGATGGCGTAGATGGGGTTGCGGTCAACCGAGACCGGCGTGGAGATGAACTCTGCCAGCGAGCTGACGTCGCCGGACAGGATGGTCCGGATCTGGTTGACGTTGTCCGAGTCAAGCGCATCGCGCAGGCGCGCGTGCAGGTCGGAGAGCTTGGCGGCCGCGCTCTCGAGCGTCGTGGCCGTCTCGTCGAGCGAGCTGCAGGCCCCGGAAAGGGAGTTGCCCGCAGAGCCGGCCGTGGAGTTCACGTCGGAAAGCGTCGCGTTGAGACTCGAGGTGATGCTGTCGGCGTTGCTTGCAGCCGTGTCGATCTGGCCGGCGAGCGTGGCGAGCGAGCCCTTGAGCGTGCTCTCGTAGTCGCCCTGGATCTGGGAGATGCCCTGCTTGGCGGAGTCCACGGAAGCCTTGAGCGCGGCACGCGCGGTGGCGGTGTCGGTCTTGCCCTGCTCGAGCGCACTCTTGGTGGAGGAGAGCTTGTCTGCCAGCTCTCCTGCGGCCGCGGCCGAGGTCTTCACGTGGTCCTGCAGCTCAAGCGTGGTGTCACGCAGATCCTGCATGGCGTTGTAGACCTTGGTCCCCTCTTCGAGCTTGGACATGGCCTGGCCGAAGACGGAGGCGGCGCTGCCGAGCTTCTCCGAAAGCGCGCCAAGGCGCTGTTGGTTGTCGCTGGCCGCGCCCTGGGCCTTGCCGAGGGCCTCGATGAGCTTGTCGGTGGGGACGTCGGCGGCCTCGAAGGCCGTGTCGATGGCCGCCGAGACGGAGTCAAGGCTTGCGGAGCTGCTCGCGATGGCGTCATTGACCGAGCTGGTGGCGCCGTCGAGGGCGTTGCCGAGGTCGCGCACGTTGCTTGCGGCCGAGGTGAGGGAGGTGCCCACGTTAAGCGTGGACGAAAGCGAGTCGGCGAAGGTGGAGCTGCCGCTGCCGAGCAGGCCGGCCGTGGCGGAGAGCGTGGCGGAGAAGCCGCGCATCTGAGAGGCCGTGTTGGTCAGCGTGTCGCAGCTGCTCGAGATGGCCTCGTCGAGCTTGCTGGCCACCTCGCTCGTCTTTTCGTCGTCGAGGTAGTTGCCGAGCTCGTCAAGGACTCCCGCGGCCACGGTGGTGATGGACTTGGCAAAGGACTTGTCGATGTCCTTCTCGATGGCGGAGCTCGCCTTGTTGGTGACGATCTCTGCGATCGCGTTGGCCTTCTCGTTTTGGTAGAACTTCACCTGCGCCTTGGAGGGGTTGCTCGAAAGGGCGGTGAGGAGGTCGCTGGAGAAGTCCTCGGGGATGACCACGGCGGCGTAGTACTCGCCCGAGCTCACGCCCTCGAGGGCCTCCTCCTCGCTCGTGACGATATAGCCGATGGAGGTCGACTCGCGCAGGTCGCTCACGATGCGCTCGCCAAAGTTGAGCTCCACGGGCATGAGATCGGAGGTGTAGCCCTTGTCGGAGTTGGCGACGGCCACCTTGAGGTTCTTGGTGTTGCCGTAGGGGTCCCAGCTGCCGGCGATGTTGAACCAGGCGTAGAAGGTCGGCACGCAGATGATGCCGACGAGCACCACGAGGGCGATGACGTTGTACTTGAGGTGGCGCAGATCGCGCTTGATGAAGGCCCAGATCTTACCCATTAGGCCTCGCCTCCCTTCGAGGACTCGGCATCGGTTTGGGCACCCTCGCCAGCGGCGTCGGCCCCAGAACCCTCGGCGGAGTTCATGCGGGCCTCGGCCTCCTCGGCCTTCTTGAGGGCGTCGGTGTAGGCGGCGTCGGCGGCCTTCTGGCGGGCCATGGCCTCGTCGTAGGCCGCGACGGCCTCCTTCTGGCGGGCGACGGCGTCAAAGTAGGCGGCATCGGCGGCCTTCTGGTGGAGGATGGCGTCGGCGGCCTTCTGGCGAGCGACGGCCTCGTTGTAGGCGGTCTCGGCCTGCTTCTGGCGGGCGATGGCCTCGTCGACGGCAGATTGGGCCGCCTTCTGGCGCTGGGCCTGCTCGTCGGCGGCAGCCTGCTTCAGCGACGCGGTCTCCTCCACCGAAATGGGGGCGGTGGCGCCAAAGCTCACGTCGGCGTCGAGGTCCATCGGGGCGAACTCGGGCTCGACCTCGAGGCCGTCGGTCTCCTCGGCCTTGGCGACCTCCTCGCCGCGGCGCTGCTCGCGAAGCTCGCGCAGGCGGCCAAGCGGGCGGGTGAGGACGGCGGGCTCCTCGCCGCTCTCCGCGCGGTCGAGGCGCATCTTGTCGAGCGGGGCGAAGGCCATGAACTCCTGGCGCAGCTCCTCGTCGAGCAGCGAGTAGAGCTCCTCGCGGCTCATCTCGGCCAGGCTCAGCTTCTTGCCGATGCGCTGGTGGAAGTACTCCACGACGATGAGGAAGGTGCAGATGACCACCAGGGAGATGATCCAGCAGATGAGCATCGCGAACTTGTGCGGGAGGACGAACAGGGCGCCCAGGAGCAGCAGCGGGACGATGATGAGGGCCGCGAAGCCGCGCTTGACGAGCATGGGGTACATGAGCTCGAACTTAGCCGTGCGGTTGACGAACAGCTGCTTGTACTCGCCGGAGTTCATGATGACCTTGACGATGGTGGAGAGGCGGAAGTGCGCGCCCTCAAGTCCCGTGCGCTCGGTGATCATGAGGTCGGTGTCGCCAAGCTTGCGGTCGAACAGGGCGTTGACGTTAAGCAGGTGACGACGGGCCGTCACGCCGATGAGCAGCGAAGGCACCAAGAACAGAGCCAGGACAAACAGGTTGTACGCGTAGTAGTTACCGTAGAAGCCGGCAATGGCCTCGCGCATGGCGTTGATGCCGTAGGTGAAGGGCAGCCAGGGGTGCAGGT
>CAVJWS010000012.1:0-33840 GCA_963653485.1 Prevotella sp. CAG:279 | reverse complement strand
GAGATGAACCTCGCCTACACCGAGTGGTTCCTCTTTGAGTTCCCGCTCCTGCGCGGCATGACGCCCCTGGAGCTCAGCGCCGGCGAGACCGGCGGTTGGGGAGATGAGAACCCGAATGACCGCGCGATTCGTCTCTCGCAGGTGGCGGATACCCAGCATTTCTCGCAGTTCTGCATCATTGGCGCGGGCGAGAAGGGCGCCGTGAGGCTTGTGGATGTCATTCGGGGCGAGGAGATCGAGCTCGCCCATCCCGAGCTTGCACAGAACGCAAGCTGGCGCCGCGGAATCTTTGGCTTGCGCGTGGCAAAGGTCGACGGCACCTGGGTCCTTGTGGGCAAGAACTGCTTCTGCGACCGCGCTCCCTACCAGGACAGAAGCCGCGCCTTCCTCCCAACGCCGCTGCGGAGCGCCCCAAGCACCGGCAGCCTCTACCTCGACCTCCTTAGGGAAACCATCGGCCTCGACGGCCTCTACGCCAGCGGCGCAAAGATCGTGGCCTAATTTACGTGTGGCGCATCTTTCACCAAGCCAGCGACTATGCCAAACTTGCCCTTGTTGATTTGGGAAACGATTGGCCCGCCGGCAGCTAGCGCCGCGGCCGTATGGAAGGGAAGACCATGGTTAAGGACATCGTGAAGGACGAGGAGTTCCTCTCCAAGCCGGCCGAGGCCGCCACGCCCGAGGACGCCGAGGTTGCGCAGGACCTGCTCGACACCCTCGCCTCGCTCGAGGATTGCGCCGGCCTCGCCGCCAACCAGATCGGCTCCACCAAGGCCGTCATTGCCTTTTTGGGCGCCAACGGCCCGCAGGTGATGTTTAACCCCAAGATTACCCAGTCCATGGCCCCGTACAAGGCCAGCGAGGGCTGCCTCTCGCTGGGCCGCGACACCGAGGTTCGCCGCTTCCAGCTCGTGCGCGTTCAGTTCGATGTCCTGGTGAACGGCAAGTTTGAGTCGCGCTCCCGCAAGCTTTCCGGCTGGGTCGCCGAGGTCGTGCAGCACTGCATCGACCACTGCAACGGCAAGCTGGTGTAGCAGCAGCCTCCCAAAGGCAGAGAATCGAACGGCCGCCGGGCGCATCGTCTGGCGGCCGTTTTCGTATTTCTAGTTCAAAATCCTAGGCGAAGTTCAATTTCGTTTTGCTATAGTGCTGTAAATTGAACTCTCCGCGACCTGCTGAGGGCCTCGGAGTTCAATTTTCAAACGAAATTGAACTTACGGAGCTCACATGGCCTCTTCCACATTCTCAGAGCGGCTCGTGCAGTCCATGGAGATGGCCGGCGTCAAGCAGGCCGACCTCGTGCGCCTGGCCGCCGAGCGAGGCCAGAAGCTGGGAAAGAGCCAGGTCAGCCAGTACGTAAGCGGCAAGGTTGCCCCGCGCAAGGACGTGCTGGCCCTGCTTGCGGGCCTGCTGCAGGTCAGCCCGGAGTGGCTTTCCGGCCATAGCGAGGATGGCGGTCCGGCCGGTCCGGCCGCGGGCGCCAACGCGGCTTCCGTATCGGACAAAGATGTCTCCCCGGCTACAGTGGCTGCCGGTGCGGGCCCGGCGGCTGATGCCCCGGCTCTCGCGGGCTCAGCCTCGCCTTCCGCGGGCAACGCCTTGGCTTTCGCCGGCTCAGCCCCTTGCGCGGAGCTTCCCGTCGCATGCGAGGGCGGCACCCGCGGTGGCGTCACGGCCGGCTCGGACGCGGCGCGAGCTAGCAAGCGGCCCCGCGCCGCCACCTCCACCGCAAACACCGCTGGCCAGCAGGCCAAAACCCCAGGGAGCAGCATCATGCGAGAGTTCAAGAAGTCCAGCAAGCTCGACAACGTCCTCTACGACGTCCGCGGCCCCGTCGTTGACGAGGCGGCCCGCATGGAGGCCGAGGGCGAGCGCATCCTCAAGCTCAACATCGGCAACCCGGCGCCCTTTGGCTTCCGCACGCCCGACGAGGTCGTGAAGGACATGCGCCAGCAGCTCACCGAGTGCGAGGGCTACTCCGACTCTCGCGGCCTGTTCTCCGCGCGCAAGGCCATCATGCAGTACGCGCAGGTCAAGAACCTGCCCAACGTGGAGATGGAGAACATCTACACCGGCAACGGCGTCTCCGAGCTCATCCAGCTCGCCATGCACGCCCTGCTCGACGACGGCGACGAGATCCTCATCCCCAGCCCCGACTACCCGCTGTGGACCGCCTGCGCCACGCTTGCCGGCGGGCGTCCCGTCCACTACCTGTGCGACGAGGAGGCCGAGTGGTACCCCGACATCGCCGACATGGAATCCAAGATCACGAGCCGCACCAAGGCCCTCGTCATCATCAACCCCAACAACCCCACCGGCGCCGTCTACCCGCGCGAGGTTTTGCTGGAGATCGTCGAGGTGGCCCGCCGCCACCAGCTCATGATTTTCTCCGACGAAATCTACGACCGCCTCTGCATGGACGGCGTGGAGCACGTCTCCATCGCCTCGCTCGCGCCCGACCTGCCCTGCGTCACCTTCTCCGGCCTCTCCAAGAGCCACATGATCGCCGGCTTCCGCATCGGCTGGATGATCCTCTCGGGCAACGTCCGCTGCATGAAGGACTTCATGTTCGGCGTCCACATGCTCTCCAACATGCGCCTTTGCTCCAACGTGCCGGCGCAGTCCATCGTGCAGACGGCGCTCGGCGGCTACCAGAGCGTGAACACCTACGTGCGCCCGGGTGGCCGCGTCTACGACCAGCGCAACTTTGTGTGGAAGGCCCTGAACGAGATTGACGGCATCACGGCGGTGAAGCCCAAGGCGGCCTTCTACATCTTCCCGAAGATCGACGTGGAGAAGTTCAACATCCACGACGACGAGCAGTTCGCCCTCGACCTGCTCCACCAGAAGAAGATCCTTATCACGCGCGGTGGAGGCTTCAACTGGGACAAGCCCGACCACTTCCGCATCGTCTACCTGCCGCGCATCGAGGTCCTTGCTGAATGCATGGACGACCTCGCCAACTTCCTCTCCACCTACCGCCAGGACTAGGCCATAATTAGCCAGTCTGAGTGCTCTTTCGGGGGAAGGTCGTTGCATGGCTACTGCGCTTACGCGTAAGGGTTTTCTCTCCGCCGCCGCGGTGGCGGGGCTGGGGCTTCTGAGCGGCTGCTCGGGCTCTTCGGGCAAGGCGAACAAGTCCGTCAAGCTCGACCCCTCAAACCCCACGAGCGTGACCATCTGGCACTACTACAACGGTGCCCAGCAGTCGGCCTTTGACAGCCTAGTCTCGGAGTTCAACGCGAACAAGGGCAAGGAGGAAGGCATCCACGTCGACTCCCGCACCCTGGGCTCGGTCTCTGACCTCGAGGCCGCCATCACCGATTCCATCGCGGGCGCCGTCGGCTCCGAGGAGCTGCCGACCATCTTCTCGAGCTATTCCGACACGGCGTACACGGTCCAGAAGGCCGGCAAGCTCGCCGAGGTGGGTCAGTACTTCTCCGAAGAGGAGCTCTCGCGCTATGTCGAGGGCTATATCCAGGAGGGCTACCTGCTCGGCGATGACGGCCTCTACCTGCTGCCCGCCGCCAAGTCCACCGAGACCATGATGATCAACACCACCGACTGGGAGCCCTTTGCGGCCGCCACCGGCGCCACCTATGACGACCTTTCCACCGTTGAGGGCGTGGTTGAGGCGGCCAAGGCCTTCTACGAGTGGAGCGGCGGCAAGGCCCTCTACGGGCGCGACTCCATGTCCAACTACTTCAACATCGGCATGAGGCAGATGGGCGCGGAGCTGTTTGAGGCGTCCGACGGCAAGGCCACCGTCAACCTGGACCGCGACAAGGTGCGCCGCCTGTGGGACTGCTACTACGTGCCCTACGTCAACGGCTGGTTCAAGGCGCTCGGCAAGTTCCGCTCCGACGACGTGAAGACGGGCGACATCATCGCCTACACCGGCTCTACCGCCTCGGCGAGCTACTTCCCCGACCAGGTCATGCCCGACGAGGACACCGTCACCGACATCAGCTACAAGGTGCTGCCCGCGCCCATCATGGAGGGCGGCGAGCGCGTGTGCGCCCAGCAGGGCGCCGGCATGTGCGTCACCGCCTCTGACGAGGAGCACGAGTACGCCGCCGTTGAGTTCATCAAGTGGTTCAGCGAGCCGGAGAACAACATGCGCTTTGCCTGCCAGTCCTCCTACCTGCCGGTTCTTAAGGAGGCCAATACGGTGGAGGCGCTCGACGCAGCCATCGCCGACTACGACCTCACGGTGAGCGACAAGACCTATGACACCCTCGTCGAGGTCCTGGGCTCGTTTGACGACGAGACCTTCTACGCCTCCAGGTGCTTCGAGAACGGCTTTGCGGCGCGCAAGGTGCTCGACTACAACCTTTCCGACAAGGCCGCCGCAGACCGTCAGGCCATCGAGGACGCCATCGCGGGAGGCGCAACGGCTGCCGACGCGGTGGCCCCCTACGTCACCGACGACGCCTTCTCCACCTGGTACGAGAGCTTCAAGAGCGCCCTCGAAGCCGCCGTTGCCGGCAAGTAGCCCCAGCCCTCGCAGCCCCAGATGAGCGTGGAGAAACAGAACGTGAAGCACGAGACGGACAAGCGCCCCAAGGCCGCGCCCGCGTTCCTGCGGCCGCTTCTGGGCACGCGCACGATCCTTCGCGCGCTTCTCGTGCCGCTGCTTGTTGTGGTCGTGCTCATCTCCGCAACGCCCATCACCGTGTTCGTCGTCTCGGGCGCGGGCGCGAAGATGGAGCAAAACGCCATCGACCTCGACGCGCGCTCCGTTGAGAACCACGCGGTCGTGCTGCAGGGGGCCATGGTCGACCAGTGGTCGTCCGTGCGCAGGGACGTCACCTACTACGAGGAGCTGCTCTCCGAGCAGCTCGCTGCCGACGGGCAGGACGTGGGGACGTTTCTCGCAGACGCAAAGTCGCAGCGCACCTACGTCTCGTCGGTTTGCGAGAGCCTCCTCGGAACTCTTACGAGCAGCAGCGTGAGCGGCATCTTCCTCGTGATGGCAAACTCCGACAGCGCCGCGGCCGCCACGCACCACGTCGGCCTCTTCCTGCGCGACTCTGACCCAAGCGTGAACACCCAGTCGGGCTCCGACCTACTCTTTGAGCGTGGCGAGAAGTCCCTGGCCCAGCAGCTGGGCATGGCGCTCGACAACTCCTGGACGCCGACCATCAACCTTGAGGCCTCTGGCTCGCGCGAGGCGGACAACTTCTATTATGAGCCGCTCCAGGCCGGAAACGAGAACCCGAGCGTGGTCGCGTCGGCCCTTGGCTATTGGTCAGGCCCGTTCGTTCTCGAGGACAGCTCGATGGACGGCCACCGCATGGTCTCCTACTCGGTGCCGCTGCGCGTGGACGGCAAGGTGTTTGCCGTGCTCGGCGTCGAGGTCTCGGTGGACTACCTGGCAAAGACCTACCTCGCGGGCGGCGAGCTCTCCGGCGACGACACGGCTGGCTACGCGCTGGTCTATGACAACGAGGACGGCTCCTATTCCTGCGTGACGGGCAAGGGCGCCATCTACGACTCCATCGCCGGATCCGGCGCCGCGCTTTCGTTCAGCGAGACGGGCAGGGGGTTGTACCGCGTGGACGGCGCCAGCCTTGGCAGCCAGGGCATCTACGCGCTCAAGTCTGACATTTCGCTGTATGGCACCCGTGTTCCGTACGAGCACACCAACTGGGCGCTCGTGGGCCTGGTGCCCGAGAGCTCGGTCTTTGGCGCCAGCACGGCCCTCTCCTTTAGCATGCTCGCCGCGACGGCCGGCGCGCTGGTGCTCGGCATACTCGTCATGGTCGTCTCGGTGCACTCCGTCACCCGCCCGCTCAACCTGCTCATGGAGAGCGTGCGCGGAGGCGCCGAGGGGCTCGACGCCTTCCAGCCCTCGAGCGTCCTTGAGGTCAACGAGTTGCACGACGTGATCGCCGAGCTCACCGCCAAGGAGGCGAACGTCGTAGACCAGCTTGCGGAGGAGAAGGAGCGCTACCGCCAGGCCATCGAGTCTTCGCAGGACGTCTTCTTCTCCTACCGCAAGCAGAGCCAGCGGCTCGAGATTGTCAACTCGCAGCAAGACGATGGCGTCTGGGACTTTGCGAGCTGGATTGCGGGCCATGCTGCGAGCTACTTCTCCGAGGCGGACCTCACGCTGCTGAAGAGCCTGCGCCCCGACAGGGACGGCTATGTGCGCGCGGAGGTCATCTCCTCAATCCCTGGCTTTACGCCGGGGGGCTGGGTGGAGGTCGTTGCGCGCGTGACCGCGGGCGCGTCCGGCGACGACCTCGTCGTGGGCTACGTGCGAGACATCAACGAGCGCAAGGAACGTGAGATCGCCGACGCCTACGCGCAGGTCCGCGACCCTGCCTCGGGCTTCTACCGCTTGGAGCCCGGCCTGGAGGTCATCTCCGACGAGCGCGCGCTCAGGCCCGACGGCACGCTGCTGCTCTTTGACTTCCGCGAGTTCTACAAGGTGGTCTCTTCCTGCGGCATCGCCTTCGGCGACGTCCTCATAAACGAGTTTGCCGGCATCCTTGCCGACGTCTTTGGCAGAAGCGAGGGTCGCGAGGGCCTGGTGTTCGTGCGCGCCGGCGGAGACGAGTTCCTCGTCTGGGCCGACGGCATGAGCGAGTCCGAGTGCGAGGGCCCGGTCGAGGCGGCCCGCGCCCGCTACGCCTCGCTTGCCCGTGGGGTTGACCTCGGCTTTGCGGTGGGCATGGCGGCGGGCGCCGCGGCAGACCTCACCGAGTCCCTCACGAGGCGCTCGTGCATTGCCCTCCGTGAGGCCAGGCGCCGCGGCCTCGGGCTTGTTGCCTGGGAAGGCGTGCGCGCCTCCGAGCTCGAGCCCAGGCCGTATGGCCAGCTCATCTCGCTTAACGACGTGAGCAAGATGAGCCTGTCGTCCCTCGCGCTGAGCATGCTCGACCTGCGCTTCTCGCTCATGCCCGCGCTCGACCTCGTCGCCGACCGCCTGCGCGAGCGCCTTGGCCTGGAAGACCTCATCGTTACGGACTTCTCGCAGGACTACCTCACCATGAGCTTGACGTACCAGTGGAAGCCGGCCAACGGCCTTGAGAAGGACCCCGCGATGGTGCGATGCAGCCAGCTTGACGTCGAGAACGTGCAGGCCATCGCGGAGCGCGAGAGCCTCGCCGCCGTTGCCGACATGCCGACGATCGGCGGTTCCAAGCCCTGGATCGACGAGCCCGGCGTGGACGGCGTCGCCTACTTCATGTCCTATGAGGGGTCCTTCTCGGGCACCATCATCTACAAGGGCGTCAGCTCCGCGGATGTCCTCGTCGGCGGCGAGGAGGAGAACGCGCTGCGCGAGCTGAGCGGCATCATCATGAGCCGCATCAACCAGGAGCGCCTGAACCAGTACGCGCAGGCAAAGAGCGACTTCCTCGCGCGCATGTCGCACGAGATCCGCACGCCCATGAACGGCATCATCGGCATGACCGAGATCGCGCTCAAGCCGGGCCAGGACGAGCAGCGCCGCACCGACTGCCTGCAGAAGGTTCGCAACTCCTCGCACTACCTGCTGGGCCTTCTCAACGACATCCTCGACATGTCAAAGATTGAGAGCGGCAAGATGTCGCTCGTCGCGTCCGAGTTCGACCTCGAGGACCTCATCGCCGGCCTGGGCGGGGTCCTTGGCGCCCGCTTTGACGAGAAGGACCAGCGCCTCATCTGCGACGTGCAGGTTCGACACACCCGCTTCGTCGGGGACTCCATGCGCCTTAACCAGGTCCTCATCAACCTGCTGGGCAACGCCAACAAGTATTCTGGCGAGGGCACCGACATCGTGCTGAGGGTGCGCGAGGAAGCCGTCCCGGGCCATGGGGCGCAGCTCAGCTTCGCGGTCATCGACCACGGAATCGGCGTGAGCCCCGAAGACCAGCGCCGCATCTTCGAGAAGTTTGAGCAGGCCGGGGCCCTGGGCTCCCGCCTGCAGGGAACGGGCCTGGGGCTTGCCATCTCCAACCGTCTTGTGCGCATGATGGGCGGCCGCATCGAGCTCGAGAGCGAGCTTGGCCGTGGCAGCACCTTCTCCTTCTCCGTCCGCCTGCCGCTTGCGGAGGGCGGCAAGGCGCTGGGCACCGGCGGCGCGGGGGCTTCCGGCACGCCGGCCGCGGCGCCCGTCGCGGGCGAGGGGAACGAGGACGGCCGCGGTGGCAAGGCGCCGTCCCTCAAGGGGCTGCGCGTGCTGGTTGCCGAGGACAACGAGCTCAACATGGAGATCCTCACCTGCCTGCTCGAGGACCAGGGCTGCCTGGTCGAGGGCGTGTTCAACGGCCAGGAGTGCGTGAGCCGCTTTGAGCAGTCCGAGCCCGGCCACTTCGGGCTCATCGTCATGGACGTGATGATGCCCGTGATGAGCGGCCTCGAGGCGGCGCAGGCCATCCGCGCGCTCGGCAGGCCGGACGCGGCCTCGGTCCCCATCGTGGCGGCGAGCGCCAACGCCTTTGAGGAGGACGTCAGGCGCTCCATCGCCGCGGGCATGAACGCGCACATCTCCAAGCCAATCGAGGTCCCGACCCTGCTTGCCGCCTTGGCAAAGGTGCTGTAGGCGCCCACTGCGGCGTTTCGATGAATCTGCTGCTTGCGAGCCGTGTGGCGGCAAGCGCGCCGTAAACTGCTTACCTTGCCGGGCGTCCCGGGAGGGGCAAGACGAATGACATGGATGATCTGAGTTGAAGAATCCGGCAGATGACGCGGGAGCGTCGCATGCGCGCGAAAGCGCAAGAAGGAGTCAAGATGTCTGATTTCGAGAACAACGAGACTGAGAACGTGGAGTTTGAGGACGTCGAGGTCGTCGAGGACGAGCTGGACGAGGAGCTCGAGGACGAGAACGACGAGACCGAGGCCGAGGAGGGCTCCGAGGACGAGTCCGAGGCCGCCGAAGAGAACGCCGCCGAGCAGGACCCCGACTTCCTGCTCTTTGATAAGACCAACAAGGCCGCCCGCCTGCTTCGCTGCCGTCGCGGCGCCCTGCAGCGCGAGCTTGACGAGAAGAGCGGCAAGACGAGCTCGCTCGTCCGTGCCATCAAGCTTCTCCAGCTCAAGCCCAAGATGGAGCAGAAGGAGATGGCCGACCTCCTCGGCATGCGCCTGCGCGAGCTCGACGCCATGCTCGCCGAGGCCGAGAAGAAGGACATCGTGGCTCGCGTCGAGCCCGAGGAGCCCGACATGCGCAAGGTCATCGTCATGGCCGACGAGGGCGCCGTCGAGCGCGCCGAGGCCGAGGAGAACAAGGGCGAGGCCCTCGTGCCCGGCCTCTCCGACGAGGAGCGCGACCAGTTCCTGGCCCTTCTCGACAAGGTGATTGACCCGCTCGTGGCCCTCGGCCTTGACGAGGAGCGCGGCGACCGCGGCGGCTTTGGCGGCCGTGGCGGCGACCGCGGCGGCCGCGGCGGCTTTGGCGGCCGTGACAACCGCGGTGGCTTCCGCGGCGGCGACCGCGGCGGCCGTGGCGGCTTTGGCGGCCGTGACAACCGCGGCGGCGACCGTGGCGGCTTCCGCGGCGACCGCGGCGGCGACCGTGGCGGCTTCCGCAACGACCGCGGCGGCGACCGTGGCGGCTTCCGTGGCAACGACCGCGGCGGCTTCCGCAACGACCGCGGCGGCGACCGCGGCTTTGGCGGCCGTGACAACCGCGGCGGCGACCGCGGCGGCTTCCGCGGCAACAACGACCGCGGCGGCTTCCGCGGCAACAATGACCGCAACGACCGTGGTGGCTTCCGCGGCAACGACCGCGGCGGCAACGGTGGCGGCTTCCGCGGCGGCGACCGCAGCGGCTTCCGTGGCGGCAACCGCTACTAGGCCACGCGCGTTCGGCTCATCTAGCTGGATATAATTTCAAGGAGGGCGCTCGGGATGCCGGGCGCCCTCCTTGTTCATGAGGGGAGGGGAAGATGACAGACTGGCTTTCGAGGCTGTTCGTGCCCAACTACGGGCGGGTGAACGACCCGGAGGTCCGTACGGCCTACGGGCTCATGGCGGGCGTCGTCGGCATCGTTTGCAACGTTTTGCTGTGCCTTGCAAAGGGCGCCATCGGCTTGCTGTTCGGCTCGGTCTCCATTGTGGCAGACGCCCTCAACAACCTCAGTGACGCTGCCAGCAACATCGTGACCCTTGTGGGATTCAAGCTCGCGAGCCGCCCCGCCGACGAGGGACACCCCTATGGGCACGGGCGCTACGAGTACCTGGCGGGCCTGGTGGTGGCCGTGCTCGTGACGGCCGTGGGCATCGAGCTCGTGCAATCTGGCTTTGAGCGCATCGTGCGCCCGCAGTCGGTGGAGTTTGGCCTGCCCGTGGCGGTTGTCATGTTGCTCTCCATGGCGGTTAAGGCCTGGATGATGAGCTTCAATCGTACGCTCGGCCGGCGGATCGAGTCCGAGACGCTCGAGGCCACGGCGGTGGACTCGCGCAATGACGTCATTACCACGGCCACGGTCCTCGCCTGCGCGCTCATCTCGTGGTTCACGGGCCTGCAGCTCGATGGCTGGGTGGCGCTTGGCGTGGGCGCCTTTGTGTTCGTCGGTGGCTTGGGCCTTGTGAGGGATACCATAAACCCGCTGCTAGGAGAGGCGCCTGCACCTGAGGTTGTGGACCGCGTGACGCAAATCATCCTCGGGGCACCTGGCGTGCTCGGCATGCATAGCCTGCTCATCCATGACTACGGCCCAGGACGAAAGTTCGCGAGCGCCCACGCCGAGATGTCGGCCAAGGGCGACCCGCTGGCGACCCACGAGGTGCTCGACGGCATCGAGAAGCAGGTGCGCCACGAGCTCGGCATCATCCTTACGCTGCACTTTGATCCGGTGGTGGATGGGCGGGACGGGGCTGCGGCCGCTGCCGACGGGACGGCCGCTGCGGGTGACCCCGCCCAGGATGAGGCCCAGCCTGCAGAGTAGGCGGGCGTCTTCCGTCTGCGCGGGGCAACGATAACAAGCCAACGAATGAGGGCCGGGCATCTGAGGTGGATGCCCGGCCCTTGCCGTTGACGTTCCGTGCGGATCTGATTCAAGCGCTGACCTGCGATTATATTAACAAGCGCCTACTTCTTGCGAAGGGCCTTCTCAATGGTGTCCTTGAGGTCGCCGATGCCGGTGCCTGCCGTGGAGGAGACAAGCACCCAGGGCGTCTCGGGAGCCAGCTCGAGCTGCTTGCGCAGCGTGGCGGCCTGTTGCAAGCCCTTGGAGCGACTGAACTTGTCGGCCTTGGTGAAGGCGACGCAGTAGGGGAGGCCCAGCTCGTCCAGGTAGTCAATCATCTGGATGTCGAGCGGGCTGGCGTCGTGGCGGATGTCCACCAGCGCCACGACGAGCTTGAGGTTGCGCTCGCCCTCAAAGTAGCCGTTCATCAGGCGGCTCCAGCGCTCCTGCTCGGTGGCGTTTACGCGGGCAAATCCATAGCCGGGCAGGTCGACGAAGTCCATGTTGCCAAGGGCGAAGAAGTTGATGGTGGTGGTCTTGCCGGGCTTGGACGAGACCTTTACGAGGTCCTTGCGCCCAAAGAGCTTGTTCATGAGCGAGGACTTGCCCACGTTGGAGCGGCCCACGAAGGCGATCTCCGGGCGGCCCGGCTTGGGCAGCTGCTGGGCGGTGCCGGCGCTCATGGTGAATTTCACGAGGTTGTAGTTCATGGTTGCTCCGTTTCTGGGGCGCATCGCCGCATGCGGCGCTTGCTTTGTCTGATGGCGGCGGGCGGTGGCTGCGGGCGCGCGGCGGCTGCACGGCTGCGGGCGGCGGTCACGGGTGCGTGACGGCGGCCGTGCGGTCCCGGCGGTCGAGCGGCGGCCGCGGCGATTGCTCGCGACGATTGCGGCCTACGGCCTGCGCGGCCGCGGCCGTCGGGCCTGCTGGCGCCCCGCCTTAGCCGGCGAGGTCCTCGGCCGAGCCGGCCCGGTAGGACTTGAACACGGCCTCGCCCTCGTCTTGCGTGGCGTCGAGGTCGAGGTCGGCCACGATGCGGAAGTCGTTGTCGCCGTCTGCGTCGTGCAGGATCTGCGTGACGTGCCAAACGTGGGCGTTTAGCTCGTCGGCCTCATCAATAAGGAAGTATGCCGTAGAACGGGCGTCCCCATCGAGCAGAATTTCGTCGTGGGCCTCCTTGAACTGCTCCAACACCTCGCGCCAGCGGCGCTCGCCCATGCCAAAGGGCTGGTCGAGGTCTCCCAGCGTGGGCAGCTCCTCGGCGGCGAAGAGCCGCACACGGCGCCACAGGGCGTTGCGCACGAGTACCGTGAGGCCGTGGCGGTCGCGCACGACGGCCTCCTCTGCGCCGGGCGGCAGCTCGTCGGGCATCTGGCCCGCGGCCTCCCACTCGTCCACGAGGCTGGAGTCTGTGGTGCGGACCACAAAGCCCAGCCAGGCCACGATGTCATCCAGGCGCTCGGTGCGTTTGTCGGGCGGTACGGTCTTGTCGAGGACGCGCCAGGCGTCGGAGAGGTAGCGAAGCAGCGTGCCCTCGCTGCGCGAGAGCTTGTAGCGTTGGATATAGGTCTTGAAGTCGCTCATGGACTCGAGCATGTCTCGCACGACCGACTTGGGCCGCAGGCAGAAGTCCCGCGCCCAGGGGACCTCGTCGCAGTAGGTGGCAAAGGCCGCCTCGAGCTCCTCCCGCAGCGGCTTGGGATAGGTGATGTCCTCGAGCTTCTCCATGCGCTCGTCGTACTCGATGCCCTGCATCTTCATCTCGGCGATGGCGCGGCCCTTGGCGTCGCGCTCCTGGGCGCGCAGCACCTGCCAGGGGTCCTCGAGCGTGGCCTCCACCATGGAGATGAGGTCCATGTCGTAGGTCTCGCTCTGTGGGTCGAGCAGCTCCAGCGCCGCGAGCAGGAAGGGCGAGAGGGGCTGGTCAAGCGCGAAGTCCTCGGGCAGGTCCACCGTGAGCGCGTAGCGGGCCGGAGCCGCAAGTGGCGAGGCGGCCGCCGCGGGCAGCAGGATGGCGAGCTCCTCGAGCTCCTCGGCCGTGGGAAGGGCAGTGGCGTCGCTCGGCTTGGCGGCGCTTGTGACGGCGCCCGTGCCGTCTGCGGTCGAGCCGGCCGCAGCTTCCGCGTTCGCGCCTGCTGCGGTTGCGCCCGCAGCCGCAGCGCTTGACGCCCACGCGGTGTCTGCGCCGTCCGCGGCCGGGCCGGCTGCGACATTCTCGACGGTCGCAGCCGCGCCTGCATGCGCGGCCTCCTCGCGTGTGATGACGCCGGCGTCGATGAGGGTGGCGAATATCTCGTCCGCGCGGGCCACGAGCTGCGCCTTCTCGGCGTCGGTCTGCAGCGAGTCCGCGATGAGGCGCATGATGCGGGCGTGCGAGTCCCCGCCCTGGCTCGTCTCCGAGAGCACCATGGAGTGCGTGACGCGCAGGCGCGGCGTGAGCGTCTCGGGTGGGGCGGCGCAGAGCTTCTCGAAGGTGTCCTTGTTCCAGTTCACGAAGCCCTCGGGCGCGCGCTTCTTCTTGAGCTTGCGCAGCTTCTTGGGGTCTCCGGCGGCCTTGAGCTCGAGCTTTGCGTTCTCAATCTCATGCTCGGGCGCCTCGGCGATGACGCGGCCCTCGGTGTCGAAGCCTGAGCGGCCGGCGCGGCCGGCAATCTGGTGGAACTCGCGGGCGCGCAGGCGCCGCATGCGGTGGCCGTCGTACTTGGTGAGCGCGGTGAGCAGCACGGTGTGGATGGGCACGTTGATGCCAACGCCCAGCGTGTCGGTGCCGCAGATGACGGGCAGCAGGCCCTGCTGGGCGAGCTTCTCCACCAGCAGGCGGTAGCGCGGCAGCATGCCGGCGTGGTGCACGCCCACGCCGCACGAGAGCAGGCGCTGGAGCGTCTTGCCAAAGGCGGTAGTGAAGCGCGTGCCCTTGCAAGCCTGCTTCACGGCCTCGCGCTGTTCCTTGGTGGCCACGCCGTAGCTTGCGAGCGATTGGGCGGTGTTGAGGGCGGCGTCCTGGGCAAAGTGCACGATGTAGATGGGTGCGTCGCCGTTGCGAAGGGCCAGCTCGACCGTGGCCTCGAGCGGGGTGGTGACGTATTCGTAGGTGAGCGGCACCGGGCGCTCGGCATCCGTGACGAGGCTGGTGGTGCGGCCGGTCTGGCGCTCGAGCGTGGCGGCGATGGCGCTCACGTCTCCCAGCGTGGCGCTCATGAGCAAGAACTGCGTGTTGGGGAGGGTGAGCAGCGGCACCTGCCAGGCCCAGCCGCGGTCCGCCTCGCCAAAGAAGTGGAACTCGTCCATGGCCACGGCGGCCACCTCGCAGGCGGCGCCCTCGCGCAGGGCCTGGTTGGCCAGGATCTCCTCGGTGCAGCAGATGACGGGCGCGTCGGTGTTGATCTGGGTGTCACCCGTGATCATGCCGACGTTGTCCTTGCCAAAGGCATCTACGAGGTCAAAGAACTTCTCGGAGACGAGCGCCTTGATGGGGGCGGTGTAGTAGGCGCGTTTGTGCTGGCAGATGGCCAGGTAGCACAGCCCCAGGGCCACCATGGACTTGCCCGAGCCGGTGGGGGTGCCCAGCACCACGTGGTCGCCCGCCGCAAGGTCGAGCAGGGCCTCCTCCTGGTGGGGCCATAGCTCCATGTCGCGGCTTGCGCACCACTCGAGGTAGCGCTCGAGCGCCTCCTCGGCTCCGAGGGGCTCCTCGGGCTCGTAGTCGGGCCATTCGGCCGGGTCAAACCACATGTCGGGTACGAGCTCGCCGAGCGAGCCCGGGGCGAATGGGTCCCGCTCGGCGCTGCCGGCCGCGGACGGCTCGGCGCTTGCGGGTGCAGGGCCCGCGGCACCGCCGGCCACCGTTGCGCCTGCGGGCGTGGGGCCTGCGGTGCCGTTGGGGTTCTTGTTGGGCTCTTCTGCCAAGACGATGCTCCCTAGCTGCGATGAATTTCACGCAACCCATCTTAGCCGAGGAACCGGACATTATGCGGTTGCCGAGCCTTAGAGCCCAAACAGCGAGGCCAGCCACTTCATCACGGCGGCGAAGGGGTTGCTCGAGGCGCTCTCGTCCGAGGTGCTCGTCTCGGCCGCGTCGCTCGTGTCCGTGCTGCTCGTTGCCGCACCGGTGCTGGCCGAGGCGGTGCTGGTGGCGTCGCCCATGGTCCAGGCGGTGCTCGTGCCCATCTGCTCGTCAAAGTCGCTGCGGTCGATGAGGCTGGTGGAAAGCGTGCCTGCCTCGCTTGCGTCGTAGCTGGTGGAGTACGAGTTGCAGGTCACGGTGACGCTGGACTCTCCCTGCACCACGGTCTGGCCGTCGGCGACGATGGTGACGGTTTTGCCGTCCTCGTCTACCACGCTGGCGCCTTCGGCCACGTTGAGGGCGCTGATGGTGCAGCTCTCCGTCACCACCCAGCTGCTCGTGCCGTCGACGTTAACGGTGATGGGCGCGTCGGTCTTGGAGCTGTCCGTGGCGTCCGCGTTCTCGTTGATGGCGGCCGAGCCTGTCCAGGTGGTGCCGTCCGTGAGGTGCAGGTCCACGCTCGAGATGGTGTCGGCCTCGACGTCGCCGCTCAGCTCCTCGCCGATGGCGGTGAACTTCACCGTGGCGCCGTTGCTGCCGGCGGTGCCCCAGCTGTTGGCGTCGTTGCCCTCGGCCAGGATGAGGTCGGCGGCGCTGGAGTCAAAGTCGAGCGTGGTGTTGGAGAGCACCACGTCGGCGGTCGTGTTGGTGAGGTAGAACATCGAACCCGAGGTGATGGCGCTGGAAAGCGTTGAGTTGGCGGCCTGGAAGGTGGCCGCCTCGCCCGTGGTGGTCTCGGCGTCGCCCGAGGTGGACTGGTAGATGATGATGCCGTCGGCCACCGGGTCGCTCGCCGTCTTGTCGGTCTGGGTGCTCGCGAGCGTGGAGTTGTTGATGAGGATGGTGTTGAGGCCCTCCATGCCGGCGATCTGGCTGCCGGTGGCGGTGCCCGTGACGCCGCTCACCTCGATGTCCCCGGTGGAGTAGAGCAGAGGCGAGCCGGAGCCTGCGGTGGAGAGCTCGGAGTTGGTGAGCGAGATGGAGCCGCCGCCTCGGTCGGTGGCCACGGTGGCGCAGTGGTCGCCCTCCGTGGAAGCCGTGACGTCGTTGGCGATGATGGTGCCGCCGTAGGTGGCGTCAAGGCCGCGCGAGTTGCCGGCCGTGGTGCTGATGGTGACGCCGTCGGCGTAGACGGTGCCCGAGTCGGTGGCGAAGATGGCGTTGGAGCCCTCGCTCGTTGCCGAGAGGCTCGTGTCCTTCACGGTGGCGAGCGACCCCTCGCCCACGCTCAGCAGGATGGAGTTCAGGCCGTAGAAGTTGCAGTTGTCGCCGTTGGTGTCGTCGCCGGACTTGGTGAGCGTGCCGTTGGTGATCCTGAGCGTGCCGCCGTTTTCGGCAAGCGCGGCGTTCTTGTCGGCCTCGCTGGAATCGACGCCCTCGCCGTCGCTGCTTGCGGACTCGCCGTCGGCCACGAGCGTGGCGGAGTAGGAACCGGAGTAGTCAAAGCTCGTCGTGTTGGCGCCACCTCCCTGACCGCCGCCCTGGCCGGACGGGCCGTTGCCGTCACTCGGGGGTTCGCCTGGCGCCTCGGAGCTAGACGAGCCGTCCGAGCTGCTGCTGGGACCGGAGCCGCCGCTGGGCGGCTCTCCCGGGGCTTCCGAGGAGCTGGTGCCGGGATCGCCCGCGTTGCTGCCGGAGCTGCCCGATTTGCTCGAGCTGCTGTTGGAGCTGGCCGACTGGCTGGCGGAAGCGGTGGTCGTCTGCGCGATGGCCGCGGCGGGGACGCTCGAGAAGATGAGCGCGCCGGTGAGCGCGGCGACGCTTGCGCGTGCGATGAGCCTGCGCGTGGCGGCGTGGCCAAAGGGCGCGCCGGACGTCGTGGCGTTGCCGTTCCCCTTGCCGCCGTCGCGCTTCTCGGCCGCTTCGTAGGCAAGCTCGTTGGCGATGCCGTTCGTGGGTTCGATGCTGGAGCCGTTGCTGATGTACCTCATGGGTGCCTCCTCTCGAGGGGCCGTGTGGCCCTTGGTTGGAGTATGGCCCGTGAGGGTTCCGCGCAATCCAAATCTGTAGGGACTGCATAGAGCTCGTGCAACGCTTTTGTCATGCTGAAGCTAGGCTTTTAGTAAGCTGAAAATACGAAGTTTGAAGTACGAGGGGCGCTGGTTCGAGGCCTGGCGTGCGCTTCTCGAGCGGCTCTGCGAGTGCGCTATGCCCATCGCGCGAGGGTGCCTGAGACGTCGCGGCGCAAGCGTTTTTGGGCTGGGCTCCAGTGTTGCTTACCCGCGCGACGGGGGCGGCTTGGGCGCCGCGGCGCATGTTGCGGGGGCAACGACGCCTTCTGGTCCTACCCTTGCTCTCGAAGGCCCTTCTCGAGCCTATTGCCCACGGCCACGAGGGCCATCACGATGACGTAGTACACGGCGGCCACGATGATGAACGGCTCAAAGGCGCGGTAGGTGAGGGCCTGGACGCTCTGGGCGGCACGCATCATGTCCATGAGGCCGATGGTGGCCACGAGCGAGGAGCTCTTGAGCACGGTGATGACCTCGTTCACGAGGGCCGGGGCCACGCTGCGCATGGCCTGCGGCACGATGACCTCGCGCATCATGGTCACGTAGGGCAGGCCCAACGCATAGCTGGCGTCGTACTGGCCGCGGTCCACGCCCTCGATGCCGCCGCGCACCGTCTCGGAGACGGTGGCCGAGCCGTTGAGCCCCAGCGTGAGGACGCTGGCGGCAAACATCGTAATCTTGTAGCCCGTGAGCTGCGGCGTTGCGAAGTAGACCATGAAAAGTAGGACGATGAGCGGCACGCCTCGAAAGATCGAGGTGTAAAAGTCCAGCATCCGGCGCAGGGGGCGCAGCGGCAAGACCTTGAGCACGGCGATGACAAAGCCGAGCACAAAGGCAACCACGAGCGAGCAGGCCGTCACCTCGCAGGTAACGGCCAGCCCGTTCACGAACATGGGCGCATAGGGTTCTATCAGCGAAAGCTTCATGGTTCCATCTTACGAGTTGGAGCTGGCGCCCCACTTGAACTCGTCGCCCACATACTGGCCGATGAACGAGTCGATGGTGCCGTCGGCGAGCATCCCGCCAATGCAGGCGTCGAACTTCTCGACGAACGAGGCGCCCTTCGTGGCCATGATGCGGTAGACGCCCACGTAGTCGCTGGTCTCGGAGCGGTCAAGAAAGCCCAGCACAAGGCCTTCGTTGGCGTCGCGCATGGACTGGCCCTCGGCGCCGTCGCAGAGGTAGGCGTCGATGCGGCCGGAGAGGACCTCCTGCAGGCACTGGTCGCCGCCGTCGTAGGTGTGGATGTCGGCGTCGGGCAGCACCGAGGCGATGAACTTGTTCTGCACGGTGCCGGTGGTGCAGGCGATGCTCTTGCCCTTGAGGCCGTCGATGCTCGTGACCTCGTCATTCATGGTGAGCACGCCAACGAGCGGCTGGTAGTAGCCCTGCGTGAAGTCGTAGGTCTGCTCGCGCTCGGCATTGGAGCTCATGGCCATGGTGAAGGAGGAGTCGCTGGCCTGCACCGAGGCGAGCGTGGCGGCAAAGTCCTGGGCCTCAAAGGTGTAGGCGAAGCCGAGGCGGGCCGACATCTCGTCGGCGATGGCGATGTCGAGGCCCACGACCTTCTGCGTGCCGTCGGACTGCATCTCGAGGTAGCGGTAGGGGGCAAAGGCGTCGTCGCCCACGAAGGTGAGGACGGTGCCGGCGAGGTCGTCGCTGCCGGCGATGGCTGCCGCGGCGCTCACGGACGAGTTGTCGTTGGAGCCGCAGCCGGCCAGCGCCAGCGGGGTGAGGGCGGCGCCTGCCGCCATGAGCTTGAGGAAGCCGCGACGGTCGATGCCTGCCGGGCGGGTGGTGTTGGATTCGATGAATTCGCGCTGTTCGCGAGCCATGGTGCTCTCCTCTCATTTACGTGGGCAGTATTCTAACCCTATTCTCCTACCGGGAATATGGGATTTTGGAGTTAGGAATGCTGGCGGAGGCTTTATATGGAGGCTCTCTATGCGTGCGTTCCTAGCGAGATTTCGGGTTTTGCTTTTCGGGCAAACGGTCTTTACTGGTACCCGGATCTTTTAGGTTTGCGGGCGCGTCCGAGCGCCTTTGCTCCAGAGGTGTGGTGGTTTGCGTGTCCAACGATAAAACGGGCGTCATCAAGGGCGTCTTTAGGCAGCTCGCGCGGCTCGTCCGTGACAACCGCCGCCTTGTCATAGGCGTGTGCGCCCTCGTCGTTTTCGTGGGGCTTCTCGAGGACGTCCTTACAAAGGAGTCCATAAAGCTCGACCGCGCGGCCTACTGGCTCATCGTCGAGCACCTGCGCTTTGATTGGCTGACGCCCATCATGGAGAGCTTCTCCGCGCTTGCCACGCCGGTGACGCTGCTCGTGCTGCTCTTGGCCGTCGCCGCCTTTGCGCCGGGGCGCCGCCCGGGCTGGTGCTGCGCGGTGAACCTCGGCCTTGTGGTGGCGCTCAACCAGGCGCTCAAGTTCATCATCCAGCGCCCGAGGCCAGACGGCTTCCGCCTCGCCACCGCCACCGGATTTAGCTTCCCGTCGGGCCACTCGATGGTGGCCATGGCCTTCTTTGGCCTGCTCGCCTGGCTCGTGTGGAAGTACGAGAAGGACCGTCGCCAGCGCGTGTTCTTTCTGGTTGCGTTTGCCCTTGTCATCGTGATGGTGGGCTATAGCCGCGTCTACCTCGGCGTTCACTATGCCAGCGACGTTATCGGCGGCTTCTGCCTCTCCATCGTCTGGCTCGCCCTCTATACGCGCATCGCCGTTCCCCTCTTCCTCGGCAACGACGAGGCCGTGCTCGGCCAATCCTTGGACTCGCAGGACAAGTAGCTGGGAAAAGCTCCGCCTGGTACTTGCGCAAGGGGGCCCGTCTGACGCTTGCGTAAGAGGCCCGCTTGCCGCCCGCGCAAGAAGTCCCGTCTAGCGCCTGCGCAAGAGACCCTGCCCAGCATCTGCGTAGGAAACCCTGTCCGGTACCTGCGCGGGAAGTGTCCTTTTGGCGCCCGTGCAAGAAACCCCGTCCGGCACTTCTGGCTGCCGAACGGGGTTTCTTCTTGGCGTTTCGGAATTGGCCGAGCCCTGTGGTGTCCCTGCGGCCGTCGCGCCGCGGGGCGGCAGGCCCGGCGCGGCGTACTCGTTGCGGGCCGCGGGCCGCAGGCCTCGAGCTGCACGCCACAAGTCACGGCCGCAGGCCGTAGGGAGCCGACTACTCTCTGTTGGCCCTCTTGGTGACCGCCTCGGCCGAGATGCGCCAGGAGCGGCCCTTCTTGCTCGCGGGCAGCTCCCCGGATTCGATGAGCTTGTAGACCGTGGGCTTGCTCACCCCAAGGATGGCGACGGCCTGGTCGACGCTCAGCGTCTCGTCGTCGGCGGCACCCGCTTTGGGGCCGTCGTCCTTTGCCTGCTTGGCGGCCGTGGGGGCGCTCTCCTGTGCCTCTCCGGCTGCTTCGGGAACGTCGGGCTCTGCCTGGCTTGCTGCCTCGGGGACGCTGCCCTGCGCCTGCTCCGAGGCGTTTGCGGCGGCCTGGTCGGCGTCAGCCGCGGGGCCCTGTACAGCCTCGTTCCCGCCTTCGCTGGCGGGAGCCTCGCCATCAATGGCGCCCCCTGCGTCAACGGCGCCCTTGGTGCTGGCGGCGTCCTCTGCGCTGGCGGCGTCCTCGGCACGCTTCTTCTTGCGGGAGGAGCGCTTGCGCTTGGGGGCATCCTGCTCGTCGTAGGTGCTCCAGACGTCATCGTCGTCGGCCTGTGGCTCGGGCTCAGGCTCTGGCTCGGGCTCCGGCTCAACGTGGGTGCGGACCCACGTACGGGCAATCCTTTCGGCCGTGGCCTCATCGATATCGCTGCGCGCGTCGGTGGCGTCCATGGACTCATAGATGGCCTCAAGGGCAGAGTCGAGCACGTCATCAATTGCGCCGCAAGAGAGCGCGAGCTCGTTAAGAGCCTCGCAGGCCTTGAGCGGCTCGCGGGTGAGCTGCTGCACGACCTGCTCTGGAATGGCGACGCCCGCGCCCTCGATGGCGGAGACGTACCCGCTGACGAGGCGGGCAAACGCCTCTGAAGTTTCGGTTCTCATGGGCTTGCGCCCTCCTGGTTCAATCGGCTTGGTCAAAAACCTGTTCGAGCATACCACGCTACCTGCAAAAACCTCAGAAGTAGCTCTTTGTGAGCGAAGTGATGTTGCGCATGAACTTTCCCTCCTGTGGCAGGTGCGCCACGACGCTTGCCTCCCGCGTTTCGAGGTCAAAGGCGCGAATCTGCTCGGTGACGACGAACCCGCGGCACTCCTCCAGCTCACGTGGGAGTGGTATGTGCAAGGGAAAGCCTGAGTCTGCGGTGGTGATGGGGCAAACCAGGGTCATGGACGTGCTCAGGTTGAACTCGTCTGAGCTTACGACCAGCCCTGGTCTCCTCCCCAGCGGCTTATGCCCTTTGGAGGGGCTGAAGTTGAACTCAACGATGTCCCCTTTGCTGAACGGCATCGCTACCACGGCTCCTTGCCAACGGGCGCGCCCGTGTCGACGAGGCCCGGCCTGGCCCCGTCATAGCCCTCCATGAGCGAGCCGAGCGTCCAGGGGACGTCGAGGGCCTTGATGACCACCGTGCCGGGTTCGGGGGAGTCAACGCTTACCTGGTCTCCGATCTCAATCCCCGCGGCGTTTCTCAGGGCCTTGGGAAGAATGACGGCCGCGCTGTTTCCAAGTTGCCGAACCATCGTTGTGCTCATGAGCATCACCAGTTTGTCGCTTAGGGCTTTCGGTGGCTCGAGCATAGCACAACGTAATAACGTGTTAGAACGAAGTAAGGTACTAGAGGCCATCTCTCGCCTCCCTTCGCATCGGCTGAGGGTGATGAGGTCGTCGGCACAGGCTATAGGCGGGGATTTCATGGCAAGGCGGAGCCGTCGCCCGATGAGTTCGGTCCCCTCGGGCATCATCACCGAGCTGACGCGCTTGATGCGCCCGTCGGTGACGATTTGCCCGCGGTAGGGGAGCAGGACGAGCTCGGCCAGGCAGGGCAGCGCGTCAAAGGTGTCCTCGGCCTGGCGCTCCAATAGGTTCGCAAGGATGAGCCTCGGTCGCGCCCCTGCGCCTGTGGTGAGCAGCGCCATGAGGCGCCCCTCGGCATCGGTGACGACGAAGCGGCCGCAGAGTGCGTAGCTCCAGAGGCTCACGGTCTGGAGGTCGCCCTCGCTGAGCTGCGGCGCATTGCTCTCGACAAAGCGCCGGACAAGCCAGCGCCTGTCCCAGAGCGCGTCCAAGACGTCTGAGGCCGCGTCTTGCCCGGCTAAATCGTTGCCGGCTTGCGAGCCAGCAATTCCCAGGCGCTCCCGTGCAAATCCCACCAGCTCGCCCATGAGCCGCCTGAACTCCGCAGCCTCTCGGGCCCGCATCTCCTCGCCGCTTCCAGTGCCCATCTCCACCTCCGTCTTTTGGTGGGGAAGACCCTACAGAAGCGTGAGCCTAACGGCGTCTGTGCCTGCGCCAACGGAAACCTGACATCGCAGCTAGGAGCTGTCATGCGCAAAAGAAGAGGCGCCGCTCACCGTGAATCTTCTCGGTGAGCGGCGCCTCGGCCGTTCCTTATGCTTCGCGCATCGCCCGCATTGCGGGTGCTTTGGACAAATCGGGCGCGCTTCTGTCAGACGGCAGGCTAGCCAAGCAGCATGCGGTCGTTGGCGAACTCGCTGCCAGCGGCCTTCTCAAACTTCTCCAGAAGGTCGGCTACGGTGAGCTGCTGCTTCTCCTCGCCCCGCACGTCAAAGACCACCTCGCCCTTGTGCATCATGATGAGGCGGTTGCCCAGGCGGATGGCGTCGTTCATGTTGTGCGTGATCATGAGGGTGGTGAGCTTGCGCTCGGCCACGATCTGGTCGGTGAGCTCGAGCACCTTGGCGGCTGTCTTGGGGTCGAGCGCCGCGGTGTGCTCGTCAAGAAGCAGCAGCTTGGGGTTGGTGAGCGTGGCCATGAGCAGGGTCAGCGCCTGGCGCTGGCCACCCGAGAGCAGGCCCACCTTGTCGAGCATGCGCGTCTCGAGCCCCAGGCCCAGCGTCTTGAGAAGCTCGGGGTACTCTTGCTTCTCGGCGGCCGTGATGCCCCAGGCCAGGCCGCGCCTCTTGCCGCGACGCTTGGCCAGCGCGAGGTTCTCGCCAATCTGCATGTCGGCGGCGGTGCCGCGCATGGGGTCCTGGAACACGCGGCCCAGGTACTTGGCGCGGGCGGGCTCGGAGAGCATCGAGACGTCGTTGCCGTCGAGCTCGATGGTGCCGGCGTCGAGCGGGTAGACGCCCGCGATCATGTTGAGCAGCGTGGACTTGCCGGCGCCGTTGCCGCCGATGACGGTCACGAAGTCGCCCTCGGCAAGCTCGAGGTTAAGGCCGCGGAGCACGGGCTTCTCGTTCACGCTTCCCTTGTTGAAGGTCTTCTTCACACCGGTGAGCTTGAGCATGGTTGCCATTACTGCTCGCCTCCCTTCGAGTACGAGCGGCGCCTGTTGGCATTCTCCAGAACCACGGGGACGCACAGGGCCAGGGCCACGATGATGGCGGAAAGCAGCTTCATGTCGTTGGCGTCCATGCCAAGCTGCAGCACGATGGCGCGGATGAGGAAGTACACGATGGAGCCCACCACGGCCGAGACCAGGCGCGAGCCAAACTTGGTGAGCTTGCCGGGGGTGAGGCGGCCCAGCACCTCGCCGATGACGATGGCCGCCAGCGCGATGACGATGGCGCCGGTGCCCATGCCGATGTCGGCGTACTTCTGCTGCTCGCAGATGAGGCCGCCGGAGAGGCCCACGAGCGCGTTGGAGAGCGTGAGGGCGATCATCTTGGCGGTGTTGGTGTTGACGCCGAGGGCGCGGATCATGTCCTCGTTGTTGCCCGTGGCTCGCAGGGCGCTGCCGATCTCGGTGCCAAAGAACCAGTACAGCAGGCCTACGACCACAACGGCCACCACGGCGCCCACGATAATGGCCACCACGTTGGAGGTGAGGCCGGTGGCGTCGCCGATGATGGAAAAGACCGTCTTGCTGGTGAGCAGCGGCGTGTTGGACTTGCCCATGATGCGCAGGTTGATGGACCACAGGCTGATCTGCGTCAGGATTCCGGCGAGAATCGAGGGGATCTTGAACACGGTGGTGAGAAAGCCCGTGACCGCGCCGCAGACGGCGCCGGCGAGCATGGCGCCCACGATGGCGAGTGCCGGGTCAACGCCAGCTACCACGAGCACCGCGCAGACTGCGCCGCCCGTGGCGAAGCTGCCGTCAACCGTCATGTCGGCGATGTCGAGCAGCTTGAAGGTGATGAACACGCCGAGCACCATGATGCCCCAGAGAATGCCCTGGGAGACGGCGCCGAGCATAGCTGTCAGCATGTCGTTCCTCTCTATCCAAACGCGCCCCGGCGGCTGCTCCGTCGGGGCGCGCAAATCAAACGCCTACCAGTGTAGCGTCACGGGCGATATTGTCGCCTGCGGGCGCTTGGCGAGGCCTCGCAGCTTAGGCGTCAAGCACGGAGAGGTCGATGCCGAGCGCCTCGGCCATCTCCTCGTTCTTGACGGTCGTGAGCTGGGAAGAGGTCTCGGTCTCAATGGCCATGGTGGCGGGGTCGGCGCCCTCGGTGAGGATCTTCACGGCCATCTCTCCGGCCATCTTGCCAAGCTCGGTGTAGTCGATGGAGAGGGTGCAGATGCCCATGCCCATGCACATGTTCTCCTCGCCGGTGATGAAGGGCAGCTTGCCCTCCTTGCAGATCTGGCCAACCTGGGCGGCGGCAGCGGCGATGGTGTTGTCGGTGGGGGAGTAGCCGGCGTCGACCTTGCCGACCATGGACTCCACGACGCTCTGGACCTCGTTGGAGCTCGAGACCGTGAAGCGCTCGTAGGTGAGGCCGGCCTTGTCGCAGGCGGCCTCGGCCATCTCGACCTGCAGCTGGGAGTTGGACTCGGCGGTGCAGTAGAGCATGCCGACGTGCTTGGCGTTGGGCAGGACCTTCTGGAGCATGGCGATCTGCTCGTCAACCGGGTTCATGTCGGAGGTGCCGGTGAGGTTGCCGCCGGGGGCGTCGTTGTCGGCAACGAGGCCGGAGGCTGCATAGTCGGTGATGGCGGAGCCCACGATGGGAATCTCGGTGGTGGCGGCGGCCACGGCCTGGGCGGCCGGGGTGGCGATGACGTAGATCAGGTCGTCGGCGTCGCCCACGAGCTTGGAGGCGATGGTGGAGCAGGCGCTCTGGTCGTTGTTGGCGTTCTGCTGGTCAATCTCGTACTTGATGCCCGAGGCGTCGAGGGCCTGGACAAAGCCGTCGTTGGCGGCGTCGAGGGCGGCGTGCTGCGTGAGCTGCAGAACGCCGATCTTGTAGGTCTTGTCCTCGCTGGAGCTGGAGCTGGAGCCGGACGAGGAGCTGCCGGAGTTGCCGCAGGCGGCAAGGCCGAGCATGGCGACGCCGGCGCCGGCGGCGACGAAGTTGCGCCTGGAGATGGACTTCATGGTTCCCCCTTTTACATGGCGGGCCGTCGGCCGTGGGTGCCCGTGGGCAAGAGCCCGGGCGGGGAGCGGGTCACGTGCCGAGTCCCGCAAGACTGCAATTGAGCTGAATTCTATCCATGACAAGTCTTTATGGCATCCTAGCGGCACTTTTGCGTATGTCAGCGATACCAACTTGTAACGTTTATGCCAGCCTGTCGTGGTTGACCGGGCGATAGAAGAGCTTGCGGAGCTCTTGCGGGTCGCGGGTCTGGCCGAGGGCCCACATGGTCTTTGCCACGAGCGCCTCGCAGGTCATGTCGTCGCCCTTGAGGATGCCGGGGTTCTCCGCGTAGGCGCGCCCAACCTCATATACGCCGAGGTCAAGGCCCTCTTCGGGGACTTGCGTGGTCACCACGAGGGTGCGGCCGCTCTCAACCCAGCCAAAGATGGCGTCATGCAGCATGTCGGGGATGCCGCCGATGCCAAAGGTCTCGAGGATGATGGCGTCGTAGTCGGCGCGCAGCAGCTCAAAGACGCTCGGGTTCACCTCGGGCGTGAGCTTGAGCACAAAGACGCGCTCGTTGAGCTCGTGGTATATGAGCGGCGAGGCCTCGCGCGCCTGTGCGCCGTCCGCTGGCGCCCCGTTGCGCACGACCTTGTCGTTGCGAATAAGCGCTAGCTCAGGGTAGTTGACGCTTGCGAATGCGTTGAAGCTCATCGTGCGTTGCTTGCGCGCGCGGGTGCCGGCGATGGCCGCACCGCCAAACACCACGCAGACGTCGGTGCTGGCGGGGTCGGCCGCGTACAAGACGCTCTGGTAGAGGTTGAGCCGCGCGTCGGTGAAGGGGCTGCCCATGGGCTGCTGCGAGCCGGTGAGCACGATGGGCTTGGGGCTGTCTTGGATGAGGTAGGAGAGGGCCGCGGCCGTGTAGGCCATGGTGTCGGTGCCGTGCAGCACAACAAAGCCGTCGTAGCTGGCGTAGTTCTTGGCGAGGACGTCGGCGATGGCCAGCCAGTCGCCGGGCCGCATGTTGGTGCTGTCGATGTTCATGGCCTGCACCACGTCCACGTTTGCGAGCGCGTCGATCTGCGGCACGAACGCGGTGAGCTGCTCGCCGGTGAGCTGCGGCGTAAGCCCTGCGCCCTGCTCGGCCGAGGCGATGGTGCCGCCCGTCGCCACAATGAGCACGCGCGGCTTGTCCGCCGTGCACCGTGACGTCTGTGCCGGCCGAGCGTCCCGCGACGCTCGCGCGCCCGGTCCCATTCCGGCGCTCTGTTCGGCCTTTGCGCCCTGCTCCTGTGCCATCGACAACCCCTCTCGCTTGCTTCCCAGGAAATCTTAGCGAAGGTGCCGCCACTTCGCCTTGGGCCAACAGAAGGCGTTAAGCACCGTTAAAACAGCAGCCCACCGCAACACGTGCCCGGCTCGTTCCAGGCGCTTGAGGTGAGGCGGGCGCATGCCTCGAGCGGGGAGGGCCTCCTTCGAATCCCAGGCCGCGCGCCGGATGGCGCTGCCACGTTCCTTCGCAGCCCAGGGCCAGGGCTAGGCCTGGGACCAGGGCCAGGACCAGGACCAGGACTAGGACCAGGGCCAGGGCCAGGGCTAGGACCAGGGCCATGCCTGCCCATAAGCAAAGGGGGCCGCCTGTCTCCAGGCGACCCCCCTTGTCAGGTGCTATGCGGCGCTTGGCCTACTCCCAGCCGGCGACCTTCTGCGCGGTGGGCTGCTGGCGCAGCGTCAGCGGTGCGGCACCGGCGGCGCAGGTGACGTCATAGGTCACCGTAAGCGTCTCGCCGCCGTCGATGCGCGGCTCGGCCTCCATGACCTGCAGGCCGTTGTAGCTCATCTCACGGAAGTCCATGAGCGACATGTCGGCGCCAGAGGCGCTGAGGTTGGAGATGCTGCCGCCTGCGGGGGCAAACAGGTAGACCCACATCACCATGTCGGTGTCGTCGCGACGCCAGGTGTTGACGCCGGTGATGTAGGTGGAGCTGGAAGCCACGAGGTCTGAGGTGAAGTGGTTCGTGAACGTGGAGGTGACGTGGTAGGTCACCGTGCCGTCGGAGTTCTCCGTGCCCTCAGAGACGTCGGTGTTGCCCGAGAAGTACCAGCTCTTCTTCGAGTAGGTGTCATCGGCGGCAAAGACGCCGAGCACCGGGTTGGACGAGTCGTACTTGAGCTCGCCTGCAGCGCCTACCTCCTCGGCTGCCTGCTGCTCCTCCTCGTTGGCCATCCAGACCATGAAGTGCTGGTCCTTGATGCCGTTCTCCGCGGTGGTGATGAGGTCGGTGAGGTTCACGTCCTTGAGGCTACCCGTCACCTTGTCAAAGGCGGCGCTGGCGACGTCGGAGAAGAAGGCGTCGGTCTCGTCGATGGGCATGACGTTGTAGGCCTCGTTCAGCAGGACCTTTGCGGCGTTGTCGCCGTCGATGGTGAGGCCCTTGACCTCAATTCCGCCCGTGAGCTTGAGCAGGGACTGGAGGAACACCGGGTCAATGGCGATGACGCCGTCGATGTGCGTGCCGGTCTTGCCCTCCCAAATCTCGGCGAAGATGGTTCCTACGCGCGAGAAGTCGGGGATGAAGTTGGTGTCGTTGGTGATCTTTCCAACGCGGTCACCAAACAGGGCGGTCTCCTCGGCGGTGACGCCGTAGGCGGCGGCGCCCTCAAGGTCGGTGATGGTGGCGGTGCCGATGAAGTCGCCCATCGAGATGTGGCCGTTGGTGATGGTGAACGTGCCGATGGAGCCGGGCAGGCCGCCGGTGGGACGCAGCTCGGCGTTGTTCTGGGCGGCGAGCAGGTAGGTGCGCGTCGAGCCGTCGGAGCCGAGCATCTGCGGCAGCAGCGAGCCGTAGGAGTCGAGCTGGCCGAGCAGCGTGGACAGGGAGCTGAGCGGCTCTTTGATGCTGTCGATGGCGCTCTTGAGCTGGCCCATGTGCGGCTCGGGCAGCTCGTTGATGGCGGTGGAGCTCTGGCTCACCACCGGAGAGATCTGCGAGAGCGCGGACAGCACGCTCTGGAGCTTGTCGAGGTTGACCGTCTCGTCCTTGCCGAGGCTTGCGAGGCTCACGCCGTCAAGGGCGCTCACGGCCGGCAGCATGGCGTTCTGGCAGAGGTTGTCAGCCTGCTCGACGAGGCCGCGGGCGGCGCGGATGTCGTCGCCAAGCACCGGGATGGCGGAGGCGACGCCCCAGAACGGGCTGCTCGTGGTGGAACGCATGCTGCTCACCTGCGAGGCGATGCTCTCGGAGCTGGTCTTCACGGAGTCGCTGTCGCCGTTCATGATGCCCTTGGTGAGGGTGGTGGCCTGCGACATGATGGAGCTCTTCTGGTTCACGAGCGCCTGGGCGTCGCGCATGACCATGAAGCCGCTCAGGGCAAAGATGAGCACGATGGCGCCGATGACGCCGGCGCAGATCTTGATGGCGCGCGACTTGTTGGGGCCACCGTGGTTGCCGCGCGTGGCCTTGGGGCGGCGCTGCCTACGAGGCTGCTGCTCGCCTGCGGGTGCGGCGGACATGACGGTAGTCACAGGGGCGGACGGGGGGGCTCCGACGGGCCGGTTGGCCGAAGTGGCGGCCGCGCCGCGGGAGATGTTGGGAACTCCGGCGGGCGAGAACAGGGCGTCCTGCTCGGCATTGTAGGTGTCGCGCTGGCTGGAGGCGCGCTTGGCGGCCTGGGCACCCTCGCGGGCGCGCTTGGCCTCGGCCTCCGCCTGCTGACGGGCTGCCTCGGCCTCGGCGCGGGCGGCTTCGGCCTCGGCGCGGGCCTGGCGGGCCTCTTCTTCAAGACGCGTGCGCTCGGCGGACGCCTCCGCCTGCTGGCGGGCGTTGTCGGCCTCCTGGCGGGCCTTCTCGGCCGCGGCTTCGAGACGGGCGAGCTCGTCGGCCTCGGCCTGCTTACGCTCGGCCTCCTGGCGGGCGCGCTCGGCCTTCTCGGCCTGGCGGGCGGCCTCGGCCTCCGCCTGCTGGCGGGCCTCTTCCTCCTCGGCCTCCCTACGAGCCTGCTCCTCGGCTTCCTTGCGGGCGCGCTCCTCGGCCTCGCGGGCCTCGCGCGCCTCGCGGCGCTGGCGCTCCTCTTCCTCGCGGCGCTGGCGCTCGGCCTCCGCCTCGGCGGCGATGCGGGCCTGCTCGGCGGCCTCGGCCTCCTGCCTTTCGGCCTCGGCCTTGGCCTTGGCCTCCTGGCGGGCGCGCTCCTCGGCCTCCGCCTGCTGGCGGGCGGCCTCGGCCTCGGCGGCCTGGCGGGCTAGGTTGGCTTCCTCCGCCTGCTGGCGGGCGGCCTGGGCCTCTGCCTCCGCCTGCTGGCGGGCGAGCTGCTCGGCCTCGGCGGCCTGGCGCGCGGCCTCGGTGGCCTGGCGCGCGGCCTCGGCCTCCTGGCGCGCGGCCTCGGTCTCGCCCTGGGCGCGCTCACGCTCGTCAGCCTCGTGCCTGGAGCGCTCCTCGGCCTCGGCAACCTGGCGCGCGGCCTCGGCCTCCGCCTGCTGGCGGGCCTCCTGCGCCTCGGCGATCTGGCGGGCGGCCTCGGCCTCGGCGGCCTGGCGGGCCTCTTCGGCGGCCTTGGCCTGCTGGATGGCTTCCTCGACCTGCTTACGGGCGGCCTCGGCGGCCTCCTCTGCCTGCTTGCGGGCGGCCTCGGCCTCGAGGGCCTGCTGGCGAGCGGCCTCCGCCTCCTGGCGCACGGCCTCGGCGGCCTCCGCCTCGCGCAGGGCGCGCTCCTGGGCCTCGGCCTCCGCCTGCTGGCGGGCGCGCTCAACGGCCTCCTCTGCCTTGCGGGCGCGCTCCTCTGCCTCGGCGATCAGGCGAGCCTGCTCGGCGGCCTCAGCCTCCTTGCGGGCGCGCTCCTCGGCCTGCTTGCGGGCACGCTCCTCGGCCTCCCTGCGAGCCTGCTCCTCGGCCTCCCTGCGGGCGCGCTCCTCGGCCTCGGCCTGCAGGCGCGCGGCCTCCGCCTCCTGGCGGGCACGCTCTGCCTCTGCCTCTGCCTGCAGACGGGCGGCCTCGGCCTCTTTGCGGGCGGCCTCGGCTTCTGCCTGCTTGCGGGCGCGCTCCTCGGCCTCCCTGCGAGCCTGCTCCTCGGCCTCCCTGCGGGCGCGCTCGGCTTCCTCAGCCTGCCTGCGGGCCTGCTCCTCGGCCTGCTTGCGGGCGCGCTCGGCCTCTTCGGCCTTCAGGCGGGCCTTCTCGGCGGCCTCCGCCTGCTTGCGGGCAAGCTCGGCCGCGGCTGCCTGCCTACGGGCGCGCTCCTCGGCCTCCGCCTGAAGCCTCGCCCTCTCGGCGGCCTCGGCCTCAAGCCAGGCGCGCTGGGCGGCCTCGGCCTGCTGACGGGCGCGCTCGATGGCCTCCGCCTGCTGCTTTGCGTACTGTGCGGCCTGGGCCTGCGTTGCGCCCGGCATCCACGCGTCGGAACCCGACGAGTCAAACAACGGATCGAAGTCCGGCTCTTCGGGCTTCTGGTTATCCGGTTTTTTGAAGTGTCCTCCAGCCATCTGGCCTCCCGTTGCCTGCACGGTAAATCTGCAGTTCATGTGCAACTTACATATGGTCCATATGATAGCGTCTCGATTCGGAATAAAGGGGAAATCGCTCACTCATTACATATATGCTTTGTTCATTTGGTTATTCTCTTATGTAATAGTTGGCTAACAGGCCGGGAGGCCCCGCAAGCTGCTACCATACAGTGGTTTCTGAATGCCCACCGTGGGCTTTGACCAAGCTAGGAGCTCTACCCGATGACCCTTCTTGAACTGCTCAACTTGATGAAGAAGCGCATCAAGCTCGTCGTTGCGCTTCCCATCGCCTTCGCCCTTGTCGTGGGCGTCTTCAGTTTCGTGGTGCTTTCGGACACCTATACCTCCACGGTCTCCATGTACGTGCTGGTCAGCCAGAGCTCAACCTCGAGCTCCTACTCCTCGCTGCAGAGCGACCTGTCGGCCTCGCAGATGGTCACCAACGACGTCGCCACCCTGCTCGAGAGCGACCGAGTGGTCAACGGCACCGCCTCAGACCTCGGCCTTAAGAACCTCAACGGATTCAAGACCTCCATCGATAGCAGCACGACCTCCCGTGTCGTCACGCTTTCCGTCACGGGCACCGATCCGCAGACCACCGCCAACGTCGCCAACAAGATGGCGTCCAAGGTCTCCGACGTCGCCCGCGAGGTCATGAACGTCGAGTCGGTCAACGTGGTCGATTCCGCCAAGGTGCCCGAGAGTCCCTCTGGCCCCAAGCGTCCCCTCTACATCGCCGTCGGCTTCCTTGCCGGCCTGTTCATCGCCGTCGCCCTCGTGGTGGTTGACGACATGCTCAACATCAAGATTCGTGGCCAGGAAGACCTCGAGGAGCTCCTCGGCATCTCTGTCATTGGCCGTATCCCTGCTGTCAAGGAAGGCTAAGAGATGGCAAAGAAGAACTCCGAGGTCGACGCTACCGTCTACCTGCAGAACTCCGCTAAGACCCTGGCAACCAACATCCGCTTTGCCTCCGTTGACAACCCTGTCAGCACGCTGGTCGTCACTTCGTCCATCCCCAACGAGGGCAAGTCCACGATTGCCGTCGCCCTGTCCGAGGCCCTCGCTTCCGGCGGCAAGACCGTGCTGCTCATCGAGTCCGACATGCGCCGTCGCTCGCTGGCGAACATGCTCAACATCCACGTGCGCAGTGGTATCTACAGCGTGCTTTCCGGCCAGGTGCCGCTCAACCAGGCGGTCGTGCAGACCTCCATGCGCGGCGTCTACTTCCTCGACGCCGAGCCGCACATTCCCAACCCGGTCGACATCCTGAGCTCCAAGCGCTACCAGAACTTCCTCAACTCCCTGCGTGAGACCTACGACTACGTGGTCATCGACACGCCTCCTCTGACCGCCTTCATCGACGGCGCCGTCGTTGGCTCCATCGTCGATGGCGTCGTCCTCGTCGTGCGCCGCAACTTCGTCAAGCGCAACGAGGTCGTCAGCTCCTACGAGCAGCTCAAGAAGGCCGGCGCCAACGTGCTTGGCACCTGCCTCAACTTCTGCGATGGCGAGAAGTCCGAGTACTACTACGAGTACTACACCAAGGACGGCGTCAAGAAGAAGCGCAAGAAGAAGCACAACAGCGGTGGAGACGCGCCGGTTCCCACGAGCGCCCCGGTGGCGCCCGCTCCGGCGCCTGCCTATCCGGCTCCTGCACCCAGCTTCGACGCTGCCTCTGCCTATGCGGCCCCGGCTGCTCCTGCGCCCGCGCCGAATTTCGATATGCCTATGAGCGCGCCTACGGCCGCTCCCAGCGCCGGCGCCCGCTTCTCTACGCCTGCCGGCTATGAGGCCGCCCCCGCTCCGAGCGCGGCTCCGCAGTACACGGGCTCGCAGAGCTTCGGCACCTATAGCGGAGACCTCGACTAGCCGGGAGAGCGTGCCATGCGCGACATGCACTGCCACATCCTTCCCGGAGTTGATGACGGGTCCGATGATCTTGAGATGAGCTTGCGTATGCTCGAGGCCGCCAAGGCCGCGGGCGTCACGAGCATGGTGTGCACGCCGCATTGCCGTAACCCCTATTTTGATTTTGACGAGATGTGGGAGGCCTTCCACCGTTTTCAGGAAGCGGCTGACGGCTTCCCCATGATCATGGGATTTGAGGTCAACCACGCCAAGCTTGTTGAGCTCGGCGTGGAAGAGTGGGCTCCCCACCTTGGCTTCGATGGCACGGGTGAGTTTCTGCTCGAGCTCTCCAGCAATTGCGTCGCCGCGGACTTCGTCGAGTATGAGCGCACCATCTTCACGCTGCAGGGCATGGGCTACAAGGTGATCATCGCCCACCCCGAGCGCTACCGTGCCATCCAGAAGGACATCAGCATCGCCCGTCGGCTTATGGAAATGGGCTGCGACCTTCAGGCCTCAGCCGACTTCATCGTTGGCGGCCGCCTCGGCAGGGAGCGCAAGCCCGCTCTCAAGATGTTCGACAACTATATGTATAGGTACATCGCAAGCGACGCGCACAATCCCAAGCACTACTCCTATCTGGCTCGCGCGGTCAACGAATTCCCAACCCGCGGCAAGCACATGCGCTACTAACTCAAACAAGAGGCCCGTCGGCAGCAGCCGGCGGGCCTTCTTCTATTTTCATACTCATATACGCGAGCGGGCCTCCGCACTCGCAGAAGCGCGGGCGCGCCTCTCGCGCGCCCCGGAGGGAGGGCGCGCCGCCCCTGGGGGGCCTACCTGCCCTCCCCCTTGCGTGGGGGCCGGGCGCATTCGTGCCCCCCCCGCGTGCGCGGGCGACGTCGCGGCCCTCCTGACCAAAGTGCTCAATTCTTCGTGGCCACGGTGCTCACCATTCCGTGGCCACGCGGACCAATTCCTAGTGAACATCAACGGAGGCGTCCCGAGCCCGCCCAGGCCCCGGGCCCGCCGGGCCGTCCCTCGCGCCATTTGTGTACGCCTTGTGGAGACGCCCGCGCCCCGTTGCAAGGGGGTGCCG
>CAVJWS010000011.1:0-34281 GCA_963653485.1 Prevotella sp. CAG:279 | reverse complement strand
AGCAGGACGTCTTTGAGGGCACCAAGGACTGGGACGAGGCTACCGCCCGCCGCGGAGCCGTGGACTACGCCCACCAGGCCTAAAGGCCTGAGCTTAAGCGCCTAGCCTCACGCGCGACACAGCTCGCACGCGAGGCACAAGCCGAACAGCAAGGGCCCGAGAACGAACGCGTTCTCGGGCCCTTTGTTTATGTGATACGCGCGAGTCCCGCGTCCCCTAGTTCTTTCGCATAACGGCAAGCCCGCTTAGGCAATACGCGACGCGTCGGCGGCAACGCCCGGGCAATATGTGGTGTGTCGGCGGCAATGCTTGGGCGATATGCGATGGGCCGACGGCAACGCTTGAGGCAAAATACGAGCGCCCCGCCGCCTCCCAACTCGCCTTTATGCAGATACCCAGCCTCCAATCGCGGCGGGTCTCGCGGGTTGCGTTGGGGCGGCAGTAGTAGGCTGTACTAGGTAAATAACTGCAAGGTGCGCGCCCCCGCGCGCAGAGGAGTTGCCATGGCCTACCCCATCTTTGACATGCACTGCGACACGGCGGACAAGCTCGTCCGCCGCGCGCTTCCCAGCGCCTACAACGAGGTCGAGGGAATGAGCTTCTGCATGTCCGAAAACGACCCGTCTGACCCCTGCACCCTGGCCCAGAGCCACGGCCACATCTCGCTCGAGAGGATCGGCAGCACGCCGTGGGCCCAGTGCTTCGCCTGCTTCGTGCCCGACGAGCTCAGCCCCGAGCAGGCCGTGGACTTCCACTCGCGCGTCATGCGCAACCTCGCCGAGCAGGTGTCCCTCTCGCCCGAGGTGGCCACCACCATCGACTACGCCCACGAGATTCGCCCCGTGCTCGAGGGGCAGGACGGCCCCCACGTGGCCGCCATCCACACCATCGAGAACGCCCGCATGTTCGCCGCCGACCTCGGCCTGGTGGAGGACTACGCAAACAACGGCCTGCTCATGGTCTCTCTCAGCTGGAACGCCGCGGGACCGCTCGCCAGCGGCCACGACACCCACGAGGGCCTCACCCAGGCCGGCCGCGACGTCCTGCGCGAGATGAGCCGCCTGCACGTGGCCGTGGACGTCTCCCACCTCAACGACGAGTGCTTCTCCGAGGTGGCGCGCGCAACCGACGAGCCGCTCGTGGCCAGCCACTCCAACTCCCGCGCCATCTGCGGCCACAAGCGCAACCTCACCGACGAGCAGTTCTGCGAGATTCGCGACCGCGGCGGCGTCGTGGGCCTCAACTACTGCACCTACTTCTTGGTGGACGACGCCCGCGACGAGCGCGGCGCCGCCATCACCTATGACGAGATTTGCGCCCACGTGGAGCACTGGCTCGAGCTTGGCGGCGAGGACGTCGTGGCACTCGGCAGCGACATGGACGGCTGCGCCACGCCCGCCGTGCTCGCTGGCGCTGACAAGGCCCCGGCCTTCCAGGACTATCTCACGGCCCGCTTTGGCCAGGAGCTTGCGAAGAAGCTCTGCTACGAGAACGCGCTCGGCTTCTTCGAGCGCTATTGCGGATAGGAGCACCATGGCACAGCAAAAGGCACGCATCCCCAAAGAGCAGCTTCTGCCCGTGCTCGCGCTCACCATCTCGGGCTTCATCTTCAACTGCTCCGAGTTCATGCCCATCGGCCTGCTCAGCGGCATCGCAAGCAGCTTCTCCATCTCGGAGTCTACCTGCGGCATCATGATCTCGGCTTATGCCTGGGGCGTCATGATCTTGTCCGTGCCGCTCATGATCGCCGCCTCGCGCGTGAGCCCGCGCCGCCTCATCATGGCCGTGGTCGCGCTCTTTGGCGTGGGCCAGCTCCTCACCGCCGTCGCCCCCACCTTCGAGCTGCTCGTGGGCGCAAGGCTCATCGTGGCCTCGGCCCACGCCATCTTCTGGTCGGTGGCCTCGCCCTTCGCCGTACGCGTGGTGGGCGAGGAGAGCGGCCCCGCTGCCATTGGCATGGTGGCCGCGGGCACCTGCATCGCCTCGGTGCTCGGCCTGCCCATCGGCCGAGCCGTCGGCCTGCTGGTCGGTTGGCGCCTCACCTTTGCCGGCATGACCGTGCTCACCGCGCTCGGCGTGGTGCTGCTCGCCCTGGTCTTCCCCAAGATCGAGACTGGCGAGAAGTTCTCCCCCGCCCAGCTCGGCGGCCTTGCCAAGAACCGCACGCTTGCCTCCATCTACGTCATGCTCGCCCTGCTCGTCACCGGCTACTTTGTTGGCTACTCCTACATCGAGCCCTTCCTCGCCCAGGTGGCGGGCCTCAAGAACGAGATCATCACCGCCGCCCTCATGGTCTTTGGCCTCTCCGGCCTCGTGGGCAGCCGCCTGTTCACGCGCCTCTACAAGCAGCACCGCAAGCCCTTCCTCGCCGTCTCGTTTGCCGGCATTCCGGCGGCGCTGCTCCTGCTCGCCCCGCTGAGCGGCACGGCCGCTGGGGTATTCTTTGTCTGCGTGCTCTGGGGCGTCACCGCCACCACCTTCACCGTCGCCTGCCAAGACGAGCTCATCGGCGTCACCAGCAGGGACGAGTCTGCCGTGGCCATGTCCATCTACTCGGCCATCTACAACCTCGGCATCGGCTTTGGCTCCTTCATTGGCGGCCGCGTCGTTGACGGGCCTGGCCTTGGCTACGTCGGCTTTGTTGGCGGAGGCATCGCCCTTTGCGCATTTATTTGGTGCATCCTGAGGTTCTTGCCCCAGCTGCGCCCGACCGAACAGGAGAACTAGATGCAACGCACCAAGATTGCCCAGCTCTACCGCGAGTCCGAGAGCCTCGGCGGCCAGAGCGTCACCGTGGCCGGCTGGACCAAGTCCGTCCGCGACATGAAGAACTTCGGCTTCGTGACCCTCAACGACGGCAGCTGCTTTGCCGACCTGCAGGTGGTCATGAACCGCGAGACCCTCGCCAACTACGACGAAATCAGCCACCTCTCCGGCTACGCCGCCCTCGTCTGCACCGGCACCCTCAAGCTCACGCCCGAGGCCCAGCAGCCCTTTGAGCTCACCGCCGAGACCATCACCGTGGAGGGTACCTGCGCGGCAGACTACCCGCTGCAGAAGAAGCGCGCCACGGTTGAGTTCCTGCGCACCCAGCAGCACCTGCGCCCGCGCACCAACCTCTTCCGCGCCGTCTTCCGCGTGCGCTCCACCGCCGCCGCGGCCATCCACGAGTTCTTCCAGGGACAGGGCTTCCTCTACCTCAACACGCCCATCATCACCACGAGCGACTGCGAGGGCGCGGGCGAGATGTTCACCGTGACCACGCTCGACCCGGCCAACCCGCCGCGCGTGAGCGCCGAGGCCGCGGCCGCAAGCGACGGCAAGCTCACGGAGGGCGATGTGGACTGGAGCCAGGACTTCTTTGGCAAGCACGCGAGCCTCACCGTCTCCGGCCAGCTCAACGCCGAGAACTTCGCCATGGCCTTTGGCGACGTCTACACCTTTGGCCCCACCTTCCGCGCCGAGAACTCCAACACCACGCGCCACGCCGCCGAGTTCTGGATGATGGAGCCCGAGATGGCCTTCGCCGACCTCAACGACTACATGGACAACGCCGAGGCCATGCTCAAGTACGTCATCCGCGCCGTGATGGAGCGCTGCCCGGGCGAGCTCGCCATGCTCAACAAGTTCGTGGACAAGGGCCTGCTCGAGCGCCTCGAGCACGTGGCCGGCTCCGACTTTGCCCGCGTGAGCTACACCGAGGCCGTACAGATCCTCGAGGCCGCCGTGGCAGCCGGCCACAAGTTTGAGTACCCCGTGAGCTGGGGCATCGACCTGCAGACCGAGCACGAGCGCTACCTCACCGAGGAGCATTTCAAGAAGCCGACCTTCGTCACCGACTACCCGGCCGAGATCAAGGCCTTCTACATGCGCGCCAACGACGACGGCAAGACCGTCGCCGCGGCCGACTGCCTCGTGCCCGGCATCGGCGAGATCATCGGCGGCTCCCAGCGCGAGGAGCGCCTCGACGTCCTCGAGCGCCGCATCGCCGAGCTCGGCATGAACCCCGAGCAGTACAAGTACTACCTCGACCTGCGCCGCTACGGCTCCTGCAAGCACGCCGGCTACGGCATGGGCTTCGAGCGCCTCGTGATGTACCTCACCGGCGTCTCCAACATCCGCGACGTCATCCCCCACCCCCGCACCGTGGGGAATGCGGAGTTCTAGCGATCTTGCCGCTGGCCCTTTTGGTCGAGGATGCGGATTGGGACTGAACCGAATCCCACGGCCGAGGGCGTATCCCTGCGTTCGGGGACAGATTTGCTTCGCAAGTCTCCCTTAGCCCCTCACTCCGGGATGCGCCCTCGGCCTTTTGGCCATTGGGCTTCTGGCCGAAGCTTCCCATCCCATAGCACTTGGAGCTTGAAGTCAGGCGACAAGATTGCTCTAGCGGGTCTCTGTTCGCGCACATAAAGGGCTGGACAGGCGTAAGCCTGGCCAGCCCTTTGCTTTAGCGGACGTTCTGTTGGCAACGCGAATCAAACGCGGGGATCTTCAAAAGTCCCCCGGTGAAATGTGGGAGACTCGCACAAAAGTCCCTAGGACTTATGTGGGAGTGACGCACAAAAGTCCCCGGGCCTTATGTGGGAGTTGCCCCCATACACAGCTTGCCCGCGCAGTCGGACGGGACTGCGCGGGCAAGGAAAAGGGGGGCTTGTTAATTTCCGCTCAAGGCGCTGCGTTGCCGCGGTCGCGCTGTCATAGCCGCACCGCCGCGGCTGGAGAAGGGCGTCAAGGAAGCCGGGAGACCGAGGCACCGCGCTTAGGCGAAGGCAAAAGCGACTCTCCGCCAAAAGCTCCGCGGCAACGCCGCTGCGCCCTACTCCATGGCGGCCAGGGCCTCGTCGAGGATCTTCGGCGCGGCTTGGCAGCTGTAGTCATCGGGATCGATGACCAGGACCTTCTTGGCGCCGGCCTCCTCAAAGGGGGCCTGGGCGTAGCCGACCTGCGGGCCCAGGAGCACCACGTCGGCATCGGCCAGGTGGTCGATGGCCGAGCTCACGGGCTCGAAGGCAATCTCCACGTCCAGCGAGCGGGCCTTTACCTCGTTGCACATCTTCACAACGAGGAGGCTTGAGGTAACGCTTGAGATACAGCAAACAAGGATCTTCTTCATCGGTGCAGCTCCTCTCAAGGAAGGGGGTGGCTCCCGCCCGCAAGCCTTACGGGCGGGAGCCGAGGGGGGTCTACCTAACGCCTACTTCTTCTGGACGTACTTGAGGCAGTCGAGCGTGACGGCGGTGAGGATGATGACGCCGGAGAACACGAACTGCAGGTTGGTGTCGATGCCCAGGATGGTGAGGGCGTAGGTAAGCGTGGTGAAGATCAGCACGCCAACGGCCACGCCGCTGATCTTGCCGATGCCGCCGGTGAAGGAGACGCCGCCGACCACGCAGGCCGCGATGGCGTCCATGTCCCAGCCCTGGCCGTACGCAGCGGAGCCGGAGCCCACCATGCGCATGCACTCGAGCCAGTCACCGAAGCCGTAGAGGATGCCGGCGAGGATGAAGGCGCCCACGGTGACGCCAAAGACCGAGATGCCGGAGACGGCAGCGGCCTCGGGGTTGCCACCCACGGCGTAGAGGTTCTTGCCAAAGGTCGTCTTGTTCCAGATGAACCAAACGATGGCGATGGCGGCCGCGGCCCACAGGACGATGGTCGGGAAGCCGTTGACCTTGGGGATGAAGATGTTGGGGATGGCGGACTCAATGGCACCGAAGGAGACGCCCTTGGTGGCATAGGTGACCAGGCCGAAGATCACGAGCATGTTGGCCATCGTCGAGATGAACGGGTGCATCTTGAAGCGGGCCATGAAGAAGCCTGCGATGGTGGTGAACAGGGTGCAGAGGCACACGCAGACCACGAGGGCCAGGATGGCGCGGGCAACGACGGGCATGCCGGTGAGGTCAAAGGCGACGCCGAAGACCGTGCCGGTGTTGACGCCCTGGTGCATGATGATCGTCGCGGCGGTCATGCCCATGCCGACCATACGGCCGATGGACAGGTCGGTGCCGGTGAGCAGGATGAGGCCGGCGACGCCGAGGGCGTAGAACATGCGCGGGCTGGCCTGCTGCAGGATGTTAAGGACGTTCTGGTAGGTGAGCAGCTGCGTGTTCTTCACCACGGGCGCGGCAACGCACAGAGCAATGAACACGAGCAGAATCACGATGTACAGGCCGTTCTTGAGGAAGAAGTCGCGGGTGTTGAAGGTGTAGAGGTAGTTCTCGCGCTTCTGGGCCTGCTTCTCGGCAAAGGTGAACTTGCCCATGCGAAGCATGTCGATGAGGTGGTAACGGTAGGTGAAGGCCTCGTGCTGGCGGTCCTTGATGACCTGGAGCTGGTTCTGGTAGGTGATCTTGGCGTCGAACTGCTTGTTCTTGTAGATGTAGTTCTCTTCCTTGATCTCACGCTGGTCCTGCATGAAGGAGACGGTCTTCTTGTGGCTCTCCTCAAGCTGCTTCAGGGCCTTCTCGTAGTCAATCTTGGCCTGGGTCTTGGCAACGTCGCAGCTCTCCTTCACCGGGTTGAGGTACTCGGTGTCGTAGTGCTCCTTGAGGTAGGCTTCGGCCTCGGCAATAAGCTTGTCTACCTCAGCCTTATTGGCAGCCTCGACCTTCTTGGCCTGTTCCATCTCGGCCTTGTAGCCGGCAATGGCCTGCTCGCGCTCGGTCTTGGTGAGCACGTGGTCGTTCTTGGCGTTGTCGATGCTGCTCTGCAAAGACACCACGCGGCTCGTGCCCTCGGCTCGCAGCTCGTCAATCTTCTTCTGGATATTGCTAACGTGTTCGTCGATCGGCTGGATGAGCTTTGTCTCATCCTCGACCGAGAGGATCTTTCCGCTGGATGCGGCCATATGATCAGACTCCCTCCGGTTACAGGTACTTCGCGCTCAGGCGCAGCAGCTCTTCCTGGTTGGTCTCGGACGTTTTGACGATGCCGGAGAGCCGGCCGTTGGACATCACGCCGATGCGGTTGGTGATGCCAAGGATCTCGGGCATCTCGGACGAGACCACGATGATGGTCTTGCCCTGCTTGGCCATCTTGATGATGAGCTCGTAAATCTCGTACTTGGCGCCGACGTCGATGCCACGAGTGGGCTCGTCCATCATGAAGACCTGCGGCCCGCGCTCGAGCCACTTGCCGAAGATGACCTTCTGCTGGTTACCGCCCGAAAGCGACGAGATCAGGTCGTCGGGACCCATGCACTTGGTCTTCATCGTCTTGATCTCGTTGTTGGTGGCGCGAACCATCTTGTCGTTGGAGAGCGTCAGACCGTTGCTGTTCTTGTACTGGTTGAGGTTCGCGATGGTGGTGTTGAACGTGAGGTCGCCCTTGAGGAACAGGCCGTTGGCCTTGCGCTCCTCGGTGATGAGGGCAAACCCGTGGTCCATGGCCTCGCGCGCGTTGCTGAAGTTCATGAGGCGGTCGCGGAAGTAGACGCGGCCGGCCGCACGCGTGCGAATGCCGAAGATGGTCTCGAGCAGCTCGGTTCGACCAGCGCCCACCAGGCCGTAGAGGCCAAAGATCTCGCCCTTGTTGACCTCAAAGGTGATGTCCTTGAGGTGGGGCTCGAACTTGGTGGAGAGGTGCTGGATGGACAGGATCGGCTCGCCCGGCTCGTTGTCAACCGGCGGGAATCGGTTGTCGAGCGAACGGCCGACCATGGCCGAGATGAGCTCGTTCATGTTCGTGTCTTTGGTGTTCTTGCTCATGACGAGGTTGCCGTCACGAAGAACCGAGACGTCGTCGCAGATCTGGAAGATCTCGTCCATCTTGTGCGAGATGTAGATGAGCGCGATGCCCTGGCTCTTGAGCACGCGCATCATCTGGAAGAGCTTGTCAACCTCCTGGGCCATAAGCGAGGAGGTGGGCTCGTCGAGCACGATGACCTTCGCGTTGTACGAGATGGCCTTGGCAATCTCGCACATCTGGCGCTGGGAGACGCTCATGTTCTTCATCGGCTGGGTGAGGTTCACCGTCATGCCAAGACGTCGGAACAGATCCGACGCCTCCTTCTTCATGCGGGCCTCATCCACGATACCGGCGGCGTTCTTGGGGTAGCGCCCCAAGAACAGGTTGTCGATAACGTTGCGCTCGAGGCACTGGTTGAGCTCCTGGTGCACCATGGCGACGCCGTTTTCAAGCGCGTCCTTGGGGCCGGAGAAGTTCACTTCCCTGCCGTCGAGGAAGATGGTTCCCTCGTCCTTTTGATAGGTGCCAAACAGGCACTTCATCATGGTGGACTTGCCTGCGCCGTTCTCGCCCATGAGGCCCATTACGGTGCCGCGACGCACATTGAGGTTAATGTGGTCGAGGACCCTGTTACGGCCGAACGACTTGCTCATGCCCTGGATGGACAGAATGATGTCGTCTTGCGCATCCGCCATTTGATCACCCCTCTTTACCCCTCGAAATTGATAACGTACTCATTTCGAACTTCCAAAAAGGCCGAGGAGGGGCATGCCCTCCCCGGCCCTATGCGCCGTAAGCGGCGCCTGCTTGTTGCTTAGGCCAGCAGCGAGGTGTAGGAAGAGCCGTTGTCGGTCTTCACCATGTTGATGGCGAACGCGTCGTACTCGCCCGGGTTGCCGAGGCGGTTGGTGATGTTGGACTCGGTCTGACCGTCGCCGCCGATGTAGTCGACCTCGAGGTTGAGGAGCTTGTCGTACTTCTGGAGGAGCGGCTGGTAGGTGGCGGACAGGAAGTTGTCGGCCGCGTTGTAGATGTCCAGCCAGACCTTCTTGGAGGGCGACTTGGACTCGTCGACCTGGCTCTGGGCGGTGTCGTAGAGGGCCGTGGCGTCGGCGAACTTGTCGGCGTTCTCGGCGGTGACGGCGAGGTTCATCGCGTAGTAGGAGCGATCCTCCTCGCTGTACTTGTAGTCATCCTCGGCCAGGACGTTGCCGGCGTCGTCGGCGGTGGAGATGCCGGTGTTGATGTCAACGCCGTCGAGGGCGTTGCGGAGCAGACGCAGGGTGAGGTAGGCCTGGACGGCGGGGTTCTGGGAGATGGTTCCGCCGTAGCCCTCGGAGATGGCGGCAACGGCGTCGCTGTTGGCGTCATAGCCGAAGGTCGGGACCTTGTTGTCCTTGGACCAGGCGTTGAACATGGCCATGCCCATGCCGTCGTTGTTGGAGACGATGACGTCAATCTGGTCACCGAAGGAGGAGGCCCAGGAGCTCAGGGCGTTGCCGGCGGTAGCGGCATCCCAGGTGGCGCCGGCGGAGTTCTTCATCTCCTGCGAGGCGAGCTCACGGACGACGTAGGTCTTGCCGTTGACCTCGAGCTTGCCGTCCTGGACGACGGTGGCGGTGCCGTCGGTGTTGGTGCCGGCGGCCTCGGAGACGATGGCGCCGTCCTTCTCAACGGCGGTGCCGAGGGCCTTGCGGCAGCCACGGGTACGGGCGATGGAGTCGTTGTGGCCCACATCACCGATGGCGAGGACGTAGCCGATGACGCCGTCGCCGTTGCGGTCGATGGTGTCGATGTGCTCCTTGATGTAGTCGACGACCATCTGGCCCTCGAGCTCGCCGCCCTGGTTGGCGTCGAAGCCGACGTAGTAGGTGTCCTTGTTCCAGTTGAGCGTGGTCATGTCGAGCTCACCGGTGGAGCTGTTGGACGGCTGGCGGTTGAAGAAGACGACCGGCTTGTCGGCGTTGGCAGAGCTGCTGGAGCTGCTGTCAGACGACGAGCTGGAATCGCTGCTGCCACCGCAGCCCACGAGCGAACCCGCGGCGACGGAGCTCAGGCCAAGACCTGCGACCTGGAGGAACTTACGACGAGACATAGCCATAACGAAACTCCCTTTCCCTTTTAGCGCGCCTTCCCCGCGCACTCTTACAAGCTGCGGGACGCATCCCGCAAAAGGCAGCTTCAGTGAGCTTGCTTGTCGGAAGTTGACTACTCCTCAGCCGCCTTTGTTTCGCTGAGTACGTTAACATCAGCCCCCGGTAACGAGCCTGAAATCTCTGTCGAGAATGGCGAACGGTCAACTTTTGGTTGCGGACGGTAGTTTTTAAGGGCCTACTGCGACAAGGACCGGACGCAAGAAGCCCCGCTCGCACAAACGGCAAACGAGGCTTCCTATTTCATATACCAGCAGGTAGGTAGGCTATTCAATACAAAAGTTGTTGAAGCGCTCCCCTAGCTAGCCGAGGGCGATCCTGTCTATCTGGGCAAGCTCCTCGTCGGTGAAGCTGCAGTTCTCGAGCGCCTTGAGGTTGTCGAGGACCTGCTGCGGGCGGCTCGCGCCGATGAGCACGCTCGTAATCTGCGGGTCGCGGAGCTGCCAGGCGAGCGCCATCTCGGCAAGCGTCTGCCCGCGTTGCTCGGCCAGGGCGTTGAGCGCCACGATGCGCTCGTGCACCTCGGGCGTAAGGGCGCTGCTCTTGAGGTAGCGCGGGTCGTGGCCCATGCGGCTGTCTGCCGGCACGCCGTCCAGGTAGCGGTTGGTGAGCAGGCCCTGCGCCAGCGGCGAGAAGGTGATGATGCCGCGCCCCAGCTCGGCCGTGGCGGCCTTGGAGCCGTCATCCACAACGCCGCGGTCAAAGATGTTGTAGCGGTACTGGTTGAGGACATAGGGCACGTGGCGCTCGTCCAAGATCTTGGTTGCGGCGCGCAGCGTGGGCTCGTCGTAGCGAGAAAGCCCCACGTAGAGGGCCTTGCCCTGCTCCACCGCGCTCGCCAGCGCCCCCATGGTCTCCGCAAGCGGGGTCTCCGGGTCCATGCGGTGGTGGTAGAAGATGTCCACGTAGTCCAGGCCCATGCGCTCGAGGCTTTGGTCAAGCGAGGCCAGCAGGTACTTGCGGCTGCCGTGGTCTCCGTAGGGGCCGGGCCACATGTCGTAGCCGGCCTTGGTGGAGATGAGCAGCTCGTCGCGGTAGGGACGCAGGTAGTCGCGCAGGAGCTTGCCCATGTTGCGCTCGGCCTCGCCGTAGTGCGGGCCGTAGTTGTTGGCCAGGTCAAAGTGGGTGATGCCATGGTCAAAGGCCGTGAGGGCGATGCTCGCCATCTGCTCGTAGGGCGTGACGTTGCCAAAGTTGTGCCACATGCCCAGGCTCACGGCCGGCAGCTTGAGGCCCGAGACGCCGCAGCGCCTGTAGCTCATGGAGTCATAGCGGGCCTCGTCGGCCACATAGGTCTTACGAAAATCAGACATGTTCCTCCCCGTTCCTAGCCGCTGCTTCTTTGGGGCGCAGGCGAGCGGCCGGCGCGGGCGGCCCCATCCCTAATTATTGGCGCGCGCGACCGTGAGCCGCTCGACGAGCTTACCTGGGATGCGGATCGCCACCGTCGCCGCGGCCGGGCCGTCTTGGGGAATGGCGTACTCAAAGGCGGTGCGGCCGCGCTTCTCCATGTCAAAGCGCACGGTGGTGAGCTCGTTTTCGGGCACGTAGTCCCCAAGCGAGTCGTCAATGCCCACCACGGAGACGTCTTGGGGGACGCGAAGGCCCCGCTCGCGAAGGGCGTAGATGGCGCCGTTGGCCATTTGGTCGTTTGCGGCGAATATAGCCGTAAAGTTGGGGTCCTCGTCAAGCATCTTACGGGTGATCTCGTAGCCGCTGCGTGCGGTCCAGTCGCCCAGGAGCGGCTCTGCGGCCTCAAGGCCCTTCTCGACAAGGAAGTCCGACCAGCCGGCCTGGCGGAAGGCTTGGTCGATGGAGAAGCTCGGGCCGCCGATGTAGCGAATCTTGGTGTGGCCGTGCCCGTAGAGGTGGCGCATCACCATGAGGGAGGCGCCGTACTGGTCGGAATCCACCGTGGTGCAGCGCGGATGGGCGTACATCGCCATGATCACGCAGGGCAGGCCCTGCATGGGCGTAAAGGTCTCAAAATCCGGCGCCAGGCGGCTCATGCCGAGGATGACGCCATCGACCGGCAGGGCCGACATGGCACGAACCGCCTCGGAGAGCGACCACTCCTCGGCCTTGCTCACCTCAATGAGGGTCACGGCGTAGTTGCGCTCGCGGGCGGCGGCGGTGATGCCGTCGAGCATGGTGAGGTTGCCGAACTCCGTGATGTCATTCACGCACAGGCCCACGCTGCGGTACTTGCCGTCTCGTAGGGAGCGACCGGCGTAGCTCACGCGAAATCCAAGTTCTTCCATAGCCTGCTGGACGCGCTTGCGCGTGCGCTCGCTCACGTTGGGCATGTTGTTGGCCACGCGCGACACGGTTTGCTGCGAAACGCCGGCCACGCGGGCCACGTCTGCCATGGAGACGGGGCGACCTGACGGAATAGCCCCATCTAGCTCAATGTTGTTCTCTAGAGACAAGGCAGTCACCCCTTTGGTTCGAAATCGTATGTTTGCGTACGCATAATAGCCAAACCACGTGGACGCTCAAATGATTTCCATCTGCGCAGACCGCTCGCGGATGTTTTTCGCCCGGTTGCAGGATTTAGAACCTGAGTGGCAAAAACTCAAATGAGTACGTTAACATTATGCAAGACTAACTGGCGGAGCCGTGCGCATTTGGTCTCTCCAGGCATCATCGCAGGGCCGCGCGCGGCAGATCCGCCGCTCACATCGCACGAGAGCCCGCAAGGACGGCCCGCCCAACGGCGGCGGCAGGTCACTTCGCAAGGCTCCGTGCTGGCAACCGTGGCAAGAAAGGCAGGTCATGGATACGAAGCAACCCTTTGGAACGGCGCCGGACGGCACGCCCGTAAGCGTCTACGCGCTTAGCTGCGCAGGCGTCACCGCCCGCATCATGGACTTTGGGGCCACGCTCTTGGGCGTGGAGGCACCCGACGCCCAAGGCAACGTTGCAGACCTCGTCTTGGGATTCGATTCGCTCGAGGGCTACTTCGATGACCCGGCCTTTTATGGCTGCAGCGTAGGACCTTCGGCCAACCGCGTCGAAGACGGCCAGCTCACCATCGCCGGCAAGACCTACCAGCTGCCCAAAAACGACGGGCCGGACAACCGCAACAACAACCACAGCGACTTTGACCTGGGCCTGCACAAGCGCGTGTGGGCGGCCGAGCCCAGCGCCGACGGCACCTCCTGCACCTTCACCATCTCCGTGGCAGACGGCGAGTACGGCCTGCCCGGCAATCGCACCTTCATCGCGCACTACGGGCTTTCCGTGGCCGAGAAGGGCGGCGTGGCCCTCACCCTCACCTACCTGTGCAGCTCCGATGCCGAGACCTACGTGAACATGACGGCCCACACCTACTGGAACCTCGCCGGACACGACAGCGGCAAAGCCCTCGGGCAGATCGCGTGCATCAATGCCGACGAATTCCTGCCGCTTCGCGACGACAACGTCTCGCTCGGCGAGGTCTGGCCCGTGGCCGGCACGCCCTTTGACTTCCGCCGTCCCAAGGCGCTCGGGCAAGACATCGAGGCCGACGACGCCCAGCTCATCCAGGGCAAGGGCTATGACCACTGCTTCTGCGTTGGGGGCTACGAGGAGGGCGACGACCCCAGGCCGGCCTTCCATGCCGAGGACCCGGCCAGCGGCCGCACGCTCGACATCTCAATCACCACGCCGGGCGCACACCTCTACACCGGCAACTGGCTGGACGACTCGCCCGCCAAGGACGGCGCCACCTATACTCCCAACTGCGGTTTTGCCTTTGAGCCCGAGTTCTGGCCCAACAACAACCGCCACGAGGACTGGGTGCATCCCGTCTGCCGCCCCGGCCACCCCTACGAGCAGACCATCGTCTACCGCATCTCCGTAAAGGAATAGGCAAGCCAACCGCGCCCGCGCGCGGAGAATGCAAACCAAACGGCCCCAGCGGCCCAGAGAAAGGAAGCCGAATGAGCACCGCACCGAGCCCCGAGCTTCTCGCCCACATCACCAAGCTCTTTGAGGAGACCTTTGGCCCCATCGGCGACCGCAAGGTCCTCTACGCCCACGCCCCGGGCCGCTCCGAGGTTGCCGGCAACCACACCGACCACGAGGGCGGCCACGTCATCGCCGCCTCGCTCGACGTCTCGGCCGACGGCATCGCCGTGGCAAACGGCACCAACACGCTGCGCCTGTATTCCGAAGGGCGTCCGCAGGTTGACGTTGACCTCGCCTCGCTCGAGCCCGACCCGGCCGAGGAGGGCACGACCGCGGCCATACTACGTGGCATGGCCCACGAAGTCGTGGCCCGCGGCGGCAAGCCCTGCGGCTTTGACATCGCCATGACCTGCAACGTGCCACTGGGCGGCGGCCTCTCCAGCTCGGCCGCCTGCGAGGGCATCTGGGGCCGCGTGATGGAGGCCATGTGGGGCGCCGAGCCCGCAGACCCGGTGACGCTCGCCCAGATGAGCCAGCGCTCGGAGAACGTCTACTATGGCAAGCCCTGCGGCCTCATGGACCAGGCGGCCGTCTGCCTGGGCGGCCTCGCGTTCATGAACTTCGAGAACCTCGAGAAGCCCGAGACCGAGAAGCTCGAGCTGAACTTCGAAGACCACGGCTACGCCCTCGTGCTCGTGAAGGTGGGCGCCGACCACGCCGCCTCCACCGACGACTACGCCTCGGTGCCTGCCGAGATGCAGGCCGTGGCCAAAAAGCTTGGCCACACGCGCCTGTGCGAGGTGGACAAGGCTGAGTTTGACGCCAAGATTGTCGAGCTCACGGCCGAGTTTGGTGACCGCGCCATCATGCGCTGCGTGCACTACTGGTACGAGAACGACCTGGTGGACAAGCGCTGGGAGGCACTCAAGGCCGGCGACATCGACGCCTTCGTGGCGCTGCACCGCGCGAGCAGCGCCAGCTCGGCGATGTATCTGCAGAACGTCGTGGCAGAGCTTGGCCGCGAGCAGCCGGCCATGTACGCCCTGGCGCTGGCCGAGCACGTCCTGAACGGCCACGGCGGCGCACGCATCCACGGCGGCGGCTTTGGAGGCACCATCCAGGCCTTTGTTCCGCTTGAGAACGTGGACGAGTTCATCACCAAGATGGACGCGTGGCTTGGTGACGGCTCCGCACGCCGCTACCAGGTCACCGACGAGGGAGCGTATGCCCTATGGCTCTAACTGACAGCGAGAAGTTCCGCGACGCGGCGCAGGCGCTCGTAAGCTATGCTGCGGCCCACGGCCTGCAAGAGGCCGGCGACCGCGTGTGGTCGTACAACGCCGTGCTCGAGTGCGCGGGCACCAACGGCCCCGCCCCGCAGGAGGCCTGGGTCCTCGCCGAGGACGAGGCCGAAGACCCTGCCTTTGACCTCGACGAGGCGCTGGCCACCATTGCCGAGGCGGCCGTGGCAAACGGCGCGGCTGACGACACCGCGAGCGGCCGCGACCGTGCAGCCTGCCGCGTGATGGGCCTGCTCATGCCCAAGCCCTCCGAGGTGGCCAAGCGCTTTGGGCAGCTCGTCGAAGAGGCGGGCCCCACGGCAGCCACGGACTGGTTCTACCAGCTGTGCTGCGACGCCGGCTACGTGCGCCGCTCGGCCATCGCACGCAACATCGAGTGGGTCACCCCCACGCAGTGGGGCGGGCTGGAGATCACCATCAACCTCTCCAAGCCCGAGAAGGACCCGCGAGAGATCGCCGCGGCCGGCGCTGCCAAGAATACGGGCGAGAAGTACCCGGCCTGCCAGCTCTGCATCGAGAACGAGGGCTACGCCGGACGCGCCGCCAGCGCGCCGGGCGGCGCCCACCCCGCCCGCCAGAACCTGCGCATCGTCCCCATCACGCTGGGCGGCGAGCGCTGGGGCCTGCAGTACTCCCCCTACGCCTACTTCAACGAGCACTGCATCGCCATGAGCGCGCACCATCGCCCCATGCACATCGACCGCGCGGCGCTCACCTGCCTGCTCGACTTCGTGGACACCGTGCCCGGCTACTTCATCGGTTCCAACGCCGACCTGCCCATCGTGGGCGGCTCCATCCTCTCGCACGACCACTTCCAGGGCGGCGCGCACGAGTTCCCGATGATGAAGGCCGAGGTGGCAAGCGAGTTCTCCATGGCCGACCACCCCGGCGTTTCCGGCGTCGTGCTGCGTTGGCCGCTGAGCGTGCTGCGCCTGCGCAGCGCCAGCAGGGACGAGCTGCTCGAGGCCGCCGTCCACGTCATCGACGCCTGGCGCGCCTGGTCCGACGAGAGCGTGGGCGTGGTGGCCATGGAGGCGGACGGCACGCGCCACAACACCGTGACGCCCGTGGTGCGCAGGGTGGACGAGCAGGGCCACATGGGCGGCGAGCTCTACGAGGCCTACCTCGCGCTTCGCTGCAACATCACTACCGAGGAGCACCCGCTGGGCGTCTTCCACCCCCACGCGGAGTACCACCACATCAAGAAGGAGAACATCGGCCTCATCGAGGTCATGGGCCTGGCCATCCTGCCGCCGCGCCTCGTGCCTGAGCTGGCCGCCGTGGCCAAGCACCTGCTCGCCGGCGACGTCAAAGGCCTCGCCGCAGACGAGCTCACCGCCAGCCACGCCGAGTGGGCCGCCGAGGTCTACGAGCGCCGCGGCGCCGGGCTCACCGAGGACAACGCCCTTGAGATCCTGCACGAGGAGGTCGGCGCCGTCTTTGGCCACGTGCTGGAGAACGCCGGCGTCTTCAAGTGGGACGAGGCCGGGCGAGCCGCCAACCAGCGCTTTATTGACAGCCTGTAGAAACAAGCACGGCACGCGCCATAACTCAGCCGCACCAAGTAGCCGGCCCGCCTCCAACCAGAAGGCGGGCCGGCTTTTTGTGATGCTGCATACAGATGCCATTTACGCATTGCCATCTAGGCACCCCAATTTCTACGTCGCATATGAGCGCCATTTTCGAATTGGCACTCATATGCGACGCATTTCCCAAGGGGAAAGCGAAAGACATATCGCCAACAAGCCGTTTACCTGCGGTTATATGATTCATCAATTCCTGTCGAACAAAAACGATGCTACGCCTGAATGCCAATCCCGCATTGGCATCTCGGGGCCACAAAAAACGAAGGGGCACCGCCACCCAAGGCGATGCCCCTTCGCTATTCGCATCAAACGCGGGCTAGTCGCGCCATTGCTCCGCCAGCCCCTAAGCCAGCAGCTCGCGAATCACGTCCATCTGGGCGTCCGTCACGTTGACGGCCGGCTCGAAGATCTTGGTGCAGATGGGAAGGCCCTTCACCTTCACCGCGCCCTTGATGGCCGAGACGAACAGGTCGCAGACGTCGTAGACGGCCATGAGCTTGGAGACGCGCTCGGCGCACTCGATAGCGCAGGCGAGGTCGCCGGCCTGGTAGGCGGCGTGCATCTTGGCAAAGAGCTCGGGCTCCACGTTGGTGAGGCCGCAGAGCACGCCGTTGCCGCCGCTCACGCGGTTGACCAGGTAGTACTCGTCAAAGCCGGAGAAGACGGTGAACTCGGGGTTCACGGCGCGAGCGGCGCGGATGACCTTGCGGGTGTGGCTGATGGTGTCCACCGTGTCCTTGATGCCGCAGATGTTGCTGTGGGCGGCGGCCAGCTTGGCCACCAGCTCGGGCGAGAGGTCGGTGCCGGTGCGCGCCGGGAAGTTGTAGAGGATGACCGGCAGCTTGGTGGCCTCGGCGATGCCGCCGAAGTAGTTCATGGCAGCGGCGTCGGTGGGACCAAAGTAGTAGGGGGAGACGGCCAGCACGGCATCGGCGCCGGCGGACTCGGCATAGCGGGTGAGCTCGAGCACGTTGTCGTAGTTGGTGTCACCCACGCCGATGAAGACCTTCATGCGGTCCCCCACGCGCTTGACGGCGAAGTCGGTCGCGGCCTTCTTGTCCTCCAGCGAAACGCTGTAGAACTCGCCGATGGAACCAAAGAGCAGCACGCCGTTGAGCCCGGCTTCCGCAAGGTGGTCGAGGTGCTTGCCCCAGAGCTCGTAGTCGATCTTGCCCTCATCATCGAGGATGGTGATGGTGGGGCAGAAGATGCCCTCAAACATGCGTATCACTCCTTCTGGGGCAAAACCCCGGTAGTTCTGTGCCGCCCGGAACGCGGCCTTGGCTTGATGTTCCCCCTCCCGGCTCCCCCGCGGGCGTTCCCGCGAATTGAGCCGAGAAACGCCGGGGGCCACGAGGGTCCCCGGCGCCGTAGCTGATGTGCTGTGCCTTAGAGCTTAAGGCCGTAGGCGCGGACGGCGTTGTTCATGAAGAAGTCCTCGTCGTCGCCAAACTCGTCACGCAAGATCTGGAAGTGCTCGTCAAAGCTAGAGTACAGCTTCACGACCGGCCAGTTGGAGGCGTAGAGGAGCTTGTCGGGCGCAAAGGTGTCGCGCGTGAACTTGAGCAGCTCGGAGACGAACTGCTTGTCGGCGGTGGCGTAGCCCGAGACCTTCATGTAGAGGTTGGGCAGCGTGGCGAACTTCTTCATCGCGGCACACCACTCGTCGGTGAGGGCCTCGACGTTGCCGAGGTGGTTGAGGATGATGGTCTCCTCGGGGGCCTGGGCAAAGGCCTCGTAGGCGTCCTCGAGCTCGTCCACGCGATTGCACGACTCAAAGGGCAGGCCCTTGGCGGCCATGGCGTGCAGGCCCTCGATGAAGCTGGACTCGAGGCAGCGACCCTTGGGCTCGGAGTCGATGTGGAGCGGCTCGCGGATGCCGGCGGCAAAGGCCGGGACGCGCATCCACGGAGAGACGTCGCTGCGCAGCATGCAGGCGAGCATCTTGGGGTCGGCCTGCTTGATGTCGTAGGCGATCTTGTCCTCGGCCACGTGGTCGGCGCAGTCGACCTCGACGTACACGCCGCCCACGAACTCGACGCCGGCCTGGCGGGCGTACTCGGCCTCGAGGTCGCCCATCGTGTAGGTGTGGGTGATGGTGCCGTCGGTGCCCTCGAGCCAGGGCAGGTCCTGGGTCTGGAGGTTCCAGACGTGGAAGTGGGAATCGATGACCTTCAGAGCCATGGGGTTACTTCCTCTCCAGGCCGAGCTTGGAGCCGAACAGGCCGTACCAAGCGACGTACAGGAAGCCGGGAACCGCGACGAGCAGGGCGATGTTGATGCCGGCGGCGTCGGCGATGGCACTCATCAGCAGCGGGATGAGGGCGGCGCCCACGATGGACATGACCAGCGCGGAGGAGCCGGTCTTGACCGCGGTGCCCTGGAAGCCCGTGAGGGTGAGCGAGAAGACCACCGGGTAGCCGATGGAGACGAACAGGTAAGAGACGATCATGGCGATGACGCTCACCGGGCCGAGGCCGAGGAAGGCCACGAAGAACAGCACGGCAGAGGCGGTCATGTAGACGCCCAGGAGCTTGCCGGCGTCGACCTTGGCCATGATGGGCGTGGAGACGAAGCGGCCCACGGTGAACAGCAGCGACAGCACGGAGAGGTAGGTCGCGGCGGTGCCGGCGGTCATGCCCTCCCACTGCTGCATGGCGAAGCTGGAGAACAGGGACATGCCGGCGACCTGCAGGCCGATGAAGATGAACTCGGCCAGGACGCCCAGGGCGAAGTAGGGGCGCTTGAGCATGTCGGAGAAGCTGACCTTCTCCTCGGAGCCCGCGGCCTCCTGCTCGTCACCGGGAGGCGTGGGGAGCTTCACGAAGACGAAGACGGCAAGGACCACGGCCAGCACCACGGCGATGACGATGTACATGCCGCGCATGCTGGAGAGGAAGGAGAGCTTGGCCTCGGCAAAGCCCGGCTCGCCGGCGGCGACGGTGGAGCCGAGGAACTGGGCCAGAATCAGCGGGCCGACGATGTTGCCGACGCCGTTGAAGCTCTGGGCGAGGTTGAGTCGCATGGACTCGTGCTCCTCGTCACCCAGCTTGGTGATGTAGGGGTTGCAGTTGGTCTCGAGCGTGGAGGCGCCGGCCGCGATCACGAACATGGCAAGCAGGAACATGGCGTAGGAGGCCACGTTGGTGGCGGGCACGGTGATGAGCGAGCCGATGACGAACAGGCCGAGGCCCATGATGACGCCGCCCTTGTAGCCAAACTTCTTGGCGACAATGGAGGCCGGGATGGCCATCACGAAGTAGGCGCCGTAGTAGGCAACCTGCAAAAGCGACGCCTCGGTGCCGGAGAGCTCGAGGTAGTTGGCCATGGGGCTGTTGAGGGCGTTGACCAGGTTCATGGTCAGGCCCCAGACGAAGAACAGCGAGGTCACAAGGACGATGGCGACGGTGGCCGCCGAGCCCTTGGAGCTAACGCTCTTGGAAGAATCAGACATCTACGTACTCCTCTTGTTGCCCTGGGTTAGTCGAGGGAGCGGTCGAGGTTGACGTAGCCGCCGTCGACGTTGCACCACTGGCCGGTGGTGTGGCTGGAACGGTCGGAGAGCAGGAAGCAGGTGGTGTCGGCAATCTCCTCCACGGAGGTCATGCGGTGCTCCAGCGGGATGCGGTCGGTGATGAGGGCGAGGCGCTTCTGCTGGGCCTCCTCGTCACCGAAGGTCTTGATCCAGTTGGCGTACAGCGGGGTCCAGGCCTCGGCGACCACGATGGCGTTGACGCGCACGGAGTCCTTGACGAGGGCGGCGGCCCACTCGCGGGTGAGGCCGAGGATGGCGCCCTTGGCGGCGGCGTAGGCAGAGGTCTTGCCCTGGCCGGTGAGGGCCACCTTGGAGGCGATGTTCACGATGGAACCCTTGGACTCCTTGAGGTACGGGCAGGTCTCGTGGACGAGCTCGAAGTAGTGGGTGAGGTTGCCGTGCAGGGACTTCTCGAACTCCTGCCAGCTGGTGGTCTCGAGCTCGAGGTTGTCGTTGCGGCCGGCGTTGTTCACCACGCCGTCGATGTGGCCGTACTTCTTGTAGACCTCCTCGACGATGGGCTTGATGGCGTCGGTCTCGTTGAGGTCGATGTAGAACATCTCAAACGTGTCGGTGATCTCGGAGATCTCGGCGCGGAACTCGTCCTCGACGCCATCCTGGCGGTTCAGGACCACGGGCACAGCGCCCTCGCGAGCGAGCTGCAGGGCGATGCCCTTGCCGATGCCCTTGAAGCCGCCGGTGACGAAGATGACCTTGCCCTCGAGATGCAGATCCATGGTAGTTCCCTCTCTCTAGACGCCCGGCGCACCGGGCATGTACGTATTGGGCCCCAAGGGGGTGGGGCCGTTCCGACGCGGTGTCCCTCCCGCGTTTGAACCAAGGTTGGTGGCCGCTTGGCGGCCGGATGCCCCGTGCCGGATGGCGCTGCGGGCGCGCGGCCTTGCGGCCGGGGCGGCGGGCGCCGGTTGCGCGGCGCCGCGAGCAGTGGGTTACATGTAGTTGCAGAGGTGCGGCAGGGCCGTCTCGGTGTAGCCGAGGGCCTCGGCGCAGGTGGGCTCGCCGTTGCAGACGGCGATGATCTGGTCGATGAGCTCGTCGCGCAGCTCGGTCATGGTCTTGGGGCCATAGATGGTGCCCTGCGCGTCGAAGTCGATGTTGTCGGCCATGGTCTGGGCCGTGCGGCCGTTGGCCGTGATGCGCAGCACCGGCGCGATGGCGTTGCCGGTGGGCGTGCCCAGGCCGGTGGAGAAGACCACGAGCTGGCAGCCGCCGGCGATGATGCCGCCCACGCTGGAGGGGTCGTTGCCGGGGGTGTCCATGACCACGAGGCCCTCATGGCTCTTGAGCTGGGCGGCGTAGGGGTAGACGGCGTTGATGGTGGAGTGGCCGGCCTTGTGGATGCAGCCGAGCGACTTCTCCTCGAGCGTGGTGAGGCCGCCGGCCATGTTGCCGGGGCTGGGGTTGCCCTCGCGCATCTCGGCGCCGAACATCTGCACGTACTTCTCGTAGTCGTAGACGATCTTCAGCAGCTGCTGGCCCACCTCGGGCGTGACGGCGCGACGGGCCAGGATGTGCTCGCCGCCAAAGATCTCGGGGGTCTCGCACAGCACCGTGGTGGCGCCCTGGGAGACCATCCAGTCGGAGACCTCGCCGATGAGCGGGTTGGAGCCCAGGCCGCTGGAGGTGTCGGAGCCGCCGCAGTTGGTGCCGAAGATGAGCTCGTCGATGCCACACTCCTCGCGCACGCAGGAGCTGGCCTCGCGCACGAGCTCGCGGGCGATGCGGGTGCCCTCCTCCACCGCGCGGATGGAGCCGCCCACCTGCTGGATCACCAGCGAACGGACCTCCTTGTTGGTGCGCTGGCGGATGGCGTCGACCACCAGGTCATTCTGGCAGCCCTCGCAGCCCAGGGAGACGGCGAGGACGGAGTGGATGTTGGGGTTGGCGGCAAGGCCGGCCAGGGTGTCCACCGTCATCTGCTGGTCGATGTTGACCTGGCTGCAGCCATTCTGGTTGTGGAAGGTGACGCAGCCCTCGACGGCGCGGGCGATGCGCTCGGTGGTGTCGGAGGCGCAGATGCTCGTGGGAAGGACGAGGACGTGGTTGCGGATGCCCACGCGGCCGTCGGCGCGACGGTAGCCGCGGAAGGTGCGGGTGCACTTCACGGGGGCGGCTTCCTTGGGGGCGACGGTGGTGGCGTCTTCTGCCACGCCGTCCTTGAGGGCGTCGGTGCTCACGCAGTTGTGGGTGTGGACGTGCTCGCCCACGTGGATGTCGGAGGTGGCCACGCCAATGAACTCGCCGTACTTCACGACCTTCTCGCCCTTGGCAATGTTTGCGCGGGCGACCTTGTGGAACAGCGGGATGTCCTGGGCGGCCGTAAAGGTGGCGAGGCTGCCGTCCGGCGCGGGATAGCGGACCTCGTCGCCGGCCTTGAGCTGATAGATGGCGATGACGACGTTGTCCTTCTCGTCGATGACGACGGCGTTGCGCTGTTGCTCGTCCGTGCAGGTCATGCGTCCTCCTTGCGGCCGTTCGTATATAGGAACGGCATTCGAATTTCTGCCTAATAAGATACTAGCCTCACTGTGAACGGATTGAAACCGGGGGCGAGCGGTAGAATTTCCTCTGCGAACGGAGTTCCGCATTTGGAACGTTCAGACTGCGTTACGATTTCGGAGATGAATCGTTGAAGGGAATTCGCATGTCACAGCAGGTAGACGCCCAGGGCCACCGCGCAACGTTGCGCGTCCTGGCCATTCTCGAGACGCTCGCCAACAACGAGCGTGGCCTCACCATGGCCGACATCTGCCGCGAGCTCGACGCTCCAAAGAGCAGCCTCTTCCCCATCCTGCACACCATGGCGGACGCCGACTACATCATGTACAACGAGGACACCTCGCGCTATCGCATCGGCATCAAGACCTACCTGCTGGGCAAGGCCTTCGACCGCGACGGCATGGGCATCTCGCTTATCGAGAACGCGATGAAGGAGGTCGTGGCCACCTGCGGCGAGACCTGCCAGCTTGGCGTGCTTGACTGCGGGCGCGTCCTGTACGTGGCGCGCGTGGACTCGCCGCAACGCATCCGTCTCTCGTCCGAGATTGGCAAGACGCTGCCGGCCCACTGCACCGCCATCGGCAAGGCGATACTGGCCAGCTGGGACGACGAGCGCATCCGCGAGCTTCTGAGCGAGCCGCTCGAGCAGCCCACCAGGCACGCGCCCAAGACGGTTGACGAGGCCATCGAGCGCCTGAACGAGGTGCGAGAGACCGGCTTTGCCCACGACCGCCAGGAGGTCCTCGAGGGCGTGGAGTGCGTGGCCGTGCCCATCATCCAAGACGGAGAGGTCCGCTACGGCATGGGCGTCTCGGTGCCAAAGTACCGCCTTACCGAGGAGAAGAAGAAGCTCATCGACCAAACGCTGCTAGAGGCCCGCATTCAGCTCGAGGCCGCGCTGGCGTAGGCAAAAGGGGCCGCACCGGGATTTCCCAGTGCGGCCCCTCGTGTAATTGCAGGTTGTGCGTAAGTAGGCTCTCCCCTACTCGCCGGCCTTCTCGAGGACGGTCTGCAGGATGCCGCAGAGCTCGTCGACGTCGGCGCGGGTGCAGACCAGCGGCGGCAGCAGGCGCAGCGTGGTGGGGCCGGTGGCGTTGATGATGGCGCCGGCCTCGAGCGCGGCGGCCACCAGCTCGTGGGCGTCGGGAAGCCCGGCCTCGAGCTCGGCGCCCTGGATGAGGCCGCGGCCGCGCACCTCTACCACGTGCGGCAGCTGGGCGAGCTGCTCGGCCAGGTAGTCGCCCACCTCGCGGACGTGCTCGAGGTAGCCCTCGCCCGGCTTGCCCTCGGGGGCGTCGCCACAGGTGAGCTCGGTGAGCACGGCATCGGAGGCGGCGCAGACCAGCGGGCCGCCGCCAAAGGTGGAGCCGTGGTCGCCCGGCCTGAAGGCCTCGCTAATCTCGGCCTTGGCAACGCAGGCGCCCATGGGCGCGCCGCCGGCGATGGCCTTGGCCAGCGTGAAGACGTCGGGCACCACGCCATAGGCCTGGAAGGCCAGGGCCCAGCCGGTGCGGAACAGGCCGGTCTGCACCTCGTCGCATATCATGAGCGCGCCGTACTCGCTCGTGAGGCTGCGGACCTCCTCCATGAACTCCTGGGTCATGGGGTGCACGCCGCTCTCGCCCTGGATGGGCTCGAGGAGCACGGCGCAGATGCCGGAGCCCTTCTGGGCAAAGACCTCGCGCAGGGCGTCGACGTCGTTGGCGTCGATGGAGATGAAGCCGCCGGGCAGCGGCTGGAAGGGGTCCTGAGCCCAGCCCTGCATGGTGGCCGCGATGGTCTCCATGGTGCGGCCGTGGAAGCTCCTGTTGAGGCAGACGATGTCAAAGCCGCCGTTGCCGCCGCGCTTGGCCCACAGGCGCGCGAGCTTGATGGCGCACTCGTTGGCCTCGGCGCCGGAGTTGCCGAAGAAGGTGCGCCACTGCTCGGGGGCGTCGGGGCTGGCGTCCTTGGGAGCGCCGTTGCCGGCGTTGGCGAGCTGGGAGATGCGACGGGCCACCTCGCCGCGGTGCTCGATGTGGAAGTAGTTGGAGACGTGCAGGAGCTTGCCGGCCTGCTCCTGGAGGGCGTCGACGAGCACGGGGTGGTTGTAGCCCAGGCAGTTCACGGCGATGCCGCCGAGAAAGTCGAGGTAGCTGTTGCCCTCCGAGTCGGTGAGGCGCATGCCCTCGCCGCCCACGAACTCAACCGGGGAGCGGCCGAAGGTGTGCATCACGTAGGCGTCGTCGAGCTTCTTGGCGTCTTCGTAAGACATGGGATTCCTTTCTTCTCGCGTGCGGGCACGCGACTGTGAATGAGATGTCAGCCGGCTGAAACCGACTGCCCTGAGCTGCTAGTTATTGACGGCGAGCCTGCTCGCGAGGGTGCCGAGCGGATGGGCGTCGTGCTCGAGCGCCTCCTCGCTGGAGTGCATCGTGGTGCCGATGCCCTTGTCGGTGAGCAGCTCGATGAGCAGCGAGTGCGGGGTCTTGCCGTTGATGACGTGGCTGCGGAAGACGCCGGCGCGCAGGGCGTAGCAGCAGCTCTCGAGCTTGGGGATCATACCCTTGTCGACAGTGCCCGAGGCGAGCATCTCCTCCATCTCGCGCAGGCTCATGTTGGAGATGAGCGTGTCCTTGTCGGAGAAGTCCATGTACACGCCGTCGACGTCGGTGAGGTAGACAATCTTCTGCGCGCCGATGGCGGCAGCCACGTAGCCGGCCGCGACGTCGGCGTTGATGTTGTAATAGCCGCCGTCCTCGCCAACGCCCACCGTGGCCACCACGGGGATGTACTGGCTCTTGAGCAGGTTCTCGAGGTAGGCGGTGTCGACGCTCTCGACCTTGCCCACGCGGCCGAGCTCGGGGTCGAGCGCGGAGCACAGGATTGTGCCGGCGTCGGCGCCCGAGACGCCCACGGCGAGGTTGCCGTGGCGGTTGATGGCGGCCACGAGGTCCTGGTTGACCTCACCCACCAGGACCTGGCGCACGACGTCCATGGCTTCCGGCGTGGTGACGCGCTGGCCGTTCTTGAACTCCACGGGGAAGTTGAGGGCCTCGAAGGCGCGGTTGATGGCCTTGCCGCCGCCGTGGACGATCACGACGTTCACGCCCAGGATCTTGAGCAGGACGATGTCGCTCATGACGTCTGCGCGCAGCTGCTCGTCGACCATGGCCGCACCGCCGTACTTGATGACGACGGTCTTGCCGGTGATGTTCTTGATCCAAGGCAGGGCCTCGAACAAGACGCGGCCGGTGCGCTCGTCGGTGTCCTTGGCGCGCTGGCTGGTCTCTGTTGCGTATTTCATGGTCTCTCCTTGCGAGGAGCGGGTTTACGGGGAGGTGCGGATGGCGCAGGGTGCGTGGCGCGCGGGACACGTTGCAAGGCGCGGGGCGCGTCACGAGTCGCGAGGCATGCGAGCGCGATCGGCCTCGGCTTGCCCGGCGGCGCGCCCTGCGATTGAGCTGCGAAGACATGACGTGCGGCGGGTCATGCGGCCACGCGCGTCAGCCCGCCGGCGCAAGCCGGCGGCGCGGGCTCCGGGCGCTCGCCTTAGGTTCGGTAGTCGCCGTTGATGGTGACGTACTCGTGCGTGAGGTCGCAGGTCCACACCGTGGTCTCGGCCACGCCGGCGCCGAGGTCGGCCCAGATGGTGATCTCGGGCTCCTCAAAGCGGCGCAGGGCCTCATCCTCGTCAAAGGCAACCGTCAGGCCGTCACGGCAGACGGGCATGCCCATGATGTCGATGTCGACGTCGCGCTGGTCAAAGGGCACGCCGCACTTGCCAAGGGCCATGGCGATGCGGCCCCAGTTGCAGTCATGGCCAAAGATGGCGGTCTTTACCAGCGGGGAGTTGGCGATGGCGCGGGCGGCCGTGTCGGCGTCCTGCTCGGTGGCGGCGCCGGCTACGGTCACGGTCACGAGCTTGGAGGCGCCCTCGCCGTCGGCCGCGATCTCTCGGGCGAGGTGCTGGCAGACGGCGTTCACCGCATGTGCGAACTCGGCGGCCTCGGGCGTGCCGGCCTCGATGGGCGCCACGTCGGGGGCCGCGCAGCCGGTGGCCAGTGCGATGCAGGTGTCATTGGTGGAGGTGTCCGAATCCACCGTGACCTTGTTGAAGGTCTTCTTCACCACGCCCAGCAGCACCTCGTGAAGCGCGGAGGGGGCAACGGGGGCGTCGGTGGTGATGATGGCGATCATGGTGGCCATGTTGGGCATGATCATGCCGGAGCCCTTGCACATGCCGCCCACCGTGACGGTGGTATCGGCCAAGGCGCCGCTGCCCTCATAAGAGACGGCGTACTCCTTGGGGTGGGTGTCGGTGGTCATGATGGCGTGGGCCGCGTCGTGGCCGCCAGCCAGGCGGGCCTGCTCGTCGGCAGCGGCGGCGCAGATCTTCTCGTGAAGCTCGGGCACGCCCGTCTCAAAGCAATCCAGCTCGAGCAGCTGGCCGATGACGCCGGTGGAGGCGACGAGCACCTGCTCGGGCTCGCAACCCACGGTCTTGGCCACGAGCTTGCAGGTGGCGCGGGCCACCTCGAGGCCCTCCTCACCGGTGGCGGCGTTGGCGTTGCCCGAGTTGATGCAGATGGCACGCACCGGGGCGCAACCGCCCTCGCCCAGGTTCTCGCGCGAAACCGTCACGGGCGCGGCGCAGAACTTGTTCGTGGTGAAGGCGCCGGCCGCGCTGGCCGGCTCGTCAACCTCAACGAGGGCCATGTCGAGACGACCGGGATTCTTGCGGAAGCCGGCGTGGATGCCGCCGGCGTGGATGCCGGCCGGGCTGGCGACGCCACCCTCGGCAACCACCGTGAGCTTGGGGTTGTTCTGTTCCATAGAGGCTCCTATCAGGTCCGGGCTGGCCGGTGGGTTTGCTGGAGTGCGAGACGAACTGGTTGGCCGATTGGTTTGCGGGCCGCGACGTGGATGACACGTTGTCGCGGCGCGCCGGCGGGGCTGGCCAGGCGGGCGTCCGCCGGGAGACGCGCGAAGCCGGCCTTGGCTAGACGGGCATGCCCACCGTGGGCAGGCCGCAGGTCTCAGGCAAGCCGAGCACGATGTTGGCGCACTGGACGGCCTGGCCGGCTGCGCCCTTGCAGAGGTTGTCGATGGCGCCGACGGCCACGAGCGTGTTGGTGCGCTCGTTCTTGGCCAGGCCCACCTGGCAGACGTTGGTGCCGGTGACGCTGGAGGAACGCGGCAGCTTGCCGGCCGGCAGCACCTGGGCGCAGGGGCGGCCCTCGTAGTAGTTGGCGTAGTAGGCCACCATGTCCTCGAGGCTCATGGCCGCGGCCTCGTCAGTAAGCTGCAGGTAGACGGTGGAGAGGATGCCTCGTCGCTGCGGCACGAGGTGGGGCGTGAACACGACCTCGCCCGGCTTGCCGAGAATCTGCTCAATCTCGGGCGTGTGGCGGTGCTTGCCCACGTTGTAGGCCTGCACGTCCTCGTCGGCGTTGCAGAAGTGGGTCTTGGCGTTGCAGCCCTTGCCCGCGCCCGTCACGCCGCTCTTGGCATCGACGATGACGAGGCCGTGGGTCCAGCCGGCGCGAATGGCCGGGGCGCTGGCGATGGAGGTCGCCGTGGGGTAGCAGCCAGCGCAGGCCACGAGGGCCGGCTTGCCGGCGGCGTGGAGCTCGGCGGCGTGGGAGAGGTCCTCGCCGAAGAGTTCCGGCAGGCCGAAGGCGCGGGTGGCGAGCAGCTCGGGCGAGGTGTGCTCGGCGCCATACCACTGCTCGTAGACGTCCTTGTCAGAGAGGCGGTAGTCGGCCGAGAGGTCTACCACGGTGACGCCGGCGGCAAGCAGGCTGGGCACCTGGGCCATGGCCGCGGTGTGCGGCACGGCAAGGAACACCAGGTCACAGTCCTTGACCGCGGGGTCATCGTGGGTGGTGAAGGCGATGTCGGAGGCACCGGCGAAGGCCGGGTAGGCATCCGCAAGGGCGGTTCCGGCGTCGGCGTTGGAGGTGATGACGGCCAGCTCAAACTCGGGGTGGCCCAGGACGAGCCTCACGAGCTCGGCTCCGGCAAACCCCGCAGCACCGATGACGCCAACCTTGTACGACATGCGAATCTCCCTCAGACGCGCTTTTGCAACGAACGCCCATTATAGACCTCTCGCCAAAAACGTCTCGCATGGATTTTCGTAATTTTGCATATCTACCTATGCTTCATGCACCTTCATGTATACTGCTACGAATTTACAGCCAAGCAACACCCCGCAGCCAGCTGCGGGGAGACGAATAGGGGCGAATTAGGCTCTTCGACGCTAGTCCGTTAGCGGGTTTCCCTGCCTCAGATAGGGAGCGACAAGCCCGAGGAAGCGTATTTAATACGTGACGAGGGTTGGAGCCCCTAGATGAGGTGCCACCAGCACGACAACGTAAGCGGGTTTTCCGGGTGCCCGAGATAGCCCCGAAAGAGGAGCGACGCGTATTGAAATACGCGAACGACGAATGAGGGGCTAGATCGGGTGCCAGGCCACAATCCCGTTAGCGGGTTTTCCTGGCGCCTCAGATAGGGAGCGACAAGCCCGAGGAAGCGTATTTAATACGTGACGAGGGTTGGAGCCCCTAGATGAGGTGCCAGGGAAAGCCGGCCGCAGGTCTATCGGTTGGCCTTGAGGGTGGCGAAGAGCTTGGTGTTGTGTCGTTTGACGAAGGAGATGAGGCGGCCTTCGGCGATGGCCATGGCGGCGTCCTTGCGGCGGATGGGAACGAGCATCGCGCCCATCATCTTGGAGCGGGGCTTGGCCACGCTCACGGCAAGCTGGGCGCGGTCGGAGCAGATCATGCGCTCCACCTCAGCACGCTTCTCGGCGGCAGAGAGCGTGCAGCTGGGGTTGCAGACGTTCTCGATGCAGCCCACCAGGCGCTCGATATAGCGGCGCTGCACCATCTCCGTGCTCGCGGTGTCGCCGGCAAGCCCCCAGTGCTCGTAGAGGCCGAGCATCCAGTCGTGCTCCTCCTCGCGCTTCTCGTACATGTTGGCGCGCCAGCGGGCCGTCTCGCTCTCCGCGCGCAGGCGGATGAAGTGGTAGTAGGCCTTCTCGGTCACGGCCACGCGCTCGATGTCGCGAATGACGTCGAGCACGAAGGGGAAGTCGTCCCAGAAGGTGGGACGGAAGCGCGCACCGATTTCCTCGAGGTAGGAACGACGGAAGAGCTTGTTCCACGGCGTGTAGAGCAGGTTCTCGTCAAAGAGGCGCCAAGCGGCCGAACGGAACTCCTCTTTGGAGGCAAACACTTGGGTGGGGCGGCTCTTGAGCTCGGAGGTGTGCTGGTCGGCGTTGCCGTAGTAGGTCTCGATGTAAAAGCCGGCGATGACGAGGTCCAGGTCGTTGGCCTCGGCCATGTCCACAAGGTCGGCGAGCATGGCGGGCTCGACCCAGTCGTCACCGTCAACGAAGTGGACGAACTCGCCACGGGCGCGGTCCAGTGCGAGGTTGCGCGCGGCGGCGGCGCCTTGGTTCTCGGAGTGGATGACGTCGATGCGGATGTCGCGCTCGGCCATGCGGTCGGCGACCTGGCCGGTACGGTCGGTTGAGCCATCGTCAACCACGAGCAGCTCAAAGTCCTTGAGGGTCTGGTTCTGCAGGCTCTCGATGGCTCGGCCGATGAAGCGATCCACGTTGTAGGCCGGTATGATCACCGAGACCTTCGGGGTCCTCTTCTCCATGCGAGCCATCTTCATCCTTTGTAACGTGGTTTGCCCGAGGCGACGCCCCGGATGAGCCGCGACGCGACCCATCGAGAGACTACCATCGAGCGGCCACAGACCTATGGAGGCCCCGTGCAGCGCAGGATATCTGCATAATCCGGGGCAGCCCGCGGTGGCCAGCTCGGCGGACGACCGTGCGCCCAGGCCAGTCGGATCCTCTGCCCCGGTAGGCCTGGCACCTCGTCGCGGGGTCCACCAGCAGGTTTGGCGCCTCGCTATGAGAACCGCCGCCGCTAGGCCCGGCGCCTCCTGACGAGGGCGGCCGCGAGCAGCGCCGTGGCGCCGGCGGCGAGGGCCGCGCGGGCGCCCGTAGGGCCGTCGCCGGTCTGCGGGAGGGCCGCCCCGGGCCTCTCGCCGGGCTTGGCGTCGGGCCTCTTGTCGGGCTTGCGGTCCGGCTTGAAGCCGGGCTTCTCGTCGGGCGCCTCGTCGCCGCCCTCCTCGTCGCCGTCGCCCTCGTCTCCCTTGTCGCCCTTTTCCTCGTCGCCCTTGTCCTTGTCGCCGTCGTCGCCCTTGCCGCTCTCGACCCACTTGGCGTAGACGGTCGTGGGGCCGGTCACGGCGGCGTCGAAGTCGTACTCCCGGGTGAGCTCCTCGTCGGCGTACCAGTCGGCGAACTCATGGCCTTCCCACGTGGGGTCGGCGGGCCTGGAGGCCTTCTCCCCGTGCCTCACGGTCTGGCCCTCGACCTCGCCGCCCTCCCCCGTATTGAAGCTCACGGCGTAGCCGACCTCCAGCGTGAAGGTCGCGGTCTTGTCCCTTCCGCAGTCATAGGCATACGTCACGGTATCGGCGCCGGCCTCCACGGTGAGGACGTCACCCTCGACGGCGCCGCCCTCCCAGCCGCTCGCCTTGCCCGCGTCGAAGCCGCCGCCGAGGCTCGAGAGGTCGAGCCGGCGGTTGCCGTCGATGACGACCACGCGGGAGTTTCCGCTGCAGTCAACCTTCCACATATCTTGTTCAGAGCTGCTCACGTCAAGCGAAGTCAGCTGGTTGTTGGCACAGTTGACGGTCATGAGCTTGGGTTTCCCACCCAGGTCCAGCGAGGTCAGCTTGTTGTTGGCGCAGTCAATCTCCATCAATCCAGCGTCATGGCTCAAATCGAGCGAGGTTAGTCGGTTGTTGCTGCAGAAAAGGCCGTAGAGATGGTCGTTCTGGCCCAGGTCGAGCGTGGCCAGCTGGTTGTCATAGCAGTAGAGCGCTTCGAGCTCATTGCCATTCAGGTCCAGGTTAAGCGTGGTTAGCCGGTTGTTGTTGCACAGCAGAGCGCTGAGCTTCTCGTTCTTGCTCACGTCAAGCGAGGTGAGCTGGTTATGGTCGCACTGCAATCCCGCGAGGCTCGAGCTCCCGCTCACGTCAAGCGACGTTAAGACGTTCTCGTGGCAGTACAGCTCCTCGAGATTGGTGTTCTCGCTCGCGTCCAGGGCGGTAAGCGAGTTTTTGTTGCAGTACAACTTCTCCAAGGCGAGGGCCCCGCTTATGTCCAGAGAGGCCAAGGCATTCTCCTCGCAGTGCAACACCTTAAGCTTGTCATTCTTGCTCACGTCCAGGGCGGTAAGCGAGTTTTTTTCGCAATGGAGCTCATCCATGACGGAGGCCTGGCTTATGTCCAGCGAGGTCAGCTTGTTGCCCGAGCAATCCAGATACTCCATCTCCGGCTTGGAGCCAAGGATGAGCTCGCTCAGCGAGTTCTCGCAGCACCAGACCCAAATGAGACCCTGGCTATTGCTCAGGTCCAGCGAACCCAACGTGTTGGACTCGCAGTTCAGCACGTTCAGGGCCGTATTTTTGCTCAGGTCCAGAGAGGACAGCTGGTTCCCGCCGCAGTAGAGGGACTCGAGCTCTTTGAGGGCACTGACATTCAGGGAATCCAAGGAGTTCTCGGTGCAGGCCAGCCTTTTCACCGCCACGTTTTTGCTCAGGTCAAGCGACTCCAGCTGGTTGTGCCCGCAACTTAGCTCTTCCAAGGCAGCGTTGTTGCTCACGTCAAGCGAGGTGAGCTTGTTGCGGTCGCAGACAAGCTCCTTGAGCTGCTCGCACGCGCCCACATTCAGCGAGGACAGTTGGTTCTCGTAGCAGTCGAGGACTTTCAGATTCTCAGAGCGGCTCACGTCCAAGGAGGTGAGCTTGTTGTAGGTGCAGTACAGCTCTTCCAGGGCGACGTTCTCACCAAGATTGAGCGAGGTGAGCTTGTTGTAGTTGCAGTTCAGATACTTAAGGGCGGCGTTGCCGCTAACGTCGAGTTCGGTCAGCTTGTTTGCGCCGCAGATGAGGGTCTTGAGCGAAGTGAAGTGCTCGATGCCCGCAAGGCTCGAAATGCCACGACCCCAACACCTGACTTCCTCGACTGCTTCGATTTCTTCCGGGCCCAGGCTTCCGTCCCCGTCAGTGTCGAAGCTCTCCTTGACGAAAGCCCGGAACCTCTCGTCCGGGAAGTTGGTCTCGTCGATGGGAATGGCGTGGACGACCTCAAACGTGAAGGTCACGGTCCTGCCCGTGCCGCAGTCATAGGCATACGTCACAGCATCGACGCCGGCGTCCACGGTGAGGACGCCGTCAGTAACGCTACCGCCCTTCCAGCCGCTTGCCTTGCCCGCGTCGAAGCCGCCGCCAAGGCCCGAAAGGCTGAAGCGGCCGCCATCGTCAACGGCAACCACACGGGAGTTGTCATCGCAAGCAAACGTCCAAAGAGGGGCGGTGTTTCCCAGGTCCAGGGAGGTCAGCCTGTTGGAGCTGCAGTAGAGGGTGCCGAGCTTCGCATTCTCGCTCAGGTCCAAGACGGTCAGCCGATTGCTGTCGCAGTCCAAATACTCGAGCTCTTTGAGGGCGCTAACGTCCAGGGAGCCCAAGGAGTTCTCCCGGCAGGACAGTCCCTTCAGCGCCGCGTTTTTGCTCGGGTCAAGCGACTTCAGCTGGTTATAGTCACAATCCAGCTCTTCCAGGGCGGCGTTGTCGCTCACGTCGAGTGAGGTCAGCTGGTTGTCGTAGCAGTCAAGCCTCTTGAGCTGAGCGCACCCGCTCACATTCAGCGAGGACAGCTGGTTCTCGCTGCAGTAGAGAGACTTCAGCTTCTCGAGGGAGCTCGCGTCCAAGGAGGTCAGGGAGTTGCTGCTGCAGGCCAGCCACTCAAGCTCCGAATTGCCGCTCAGGTCAAGCGCGGTCAGCTCGTTGTTGCTGCAAACCAGCTCAGAGAGAGCCGAGTTATGGCTGAGGTCCAGGGAGGTCAGCGAGTTATCGTTGCAAAGCAGCTGCTTGAGCTGAGTGCAGCCGCTCACGTCCAGTGAGGCAAGGCCGTTAGACGTGCAGTCCAGCTCTTCCAGGGCGGCGTTGTTGCTGAGGTCAAGCGAGGCGATTGCGTTGCCGCCGCAGTCCAGCACCTTCAGCCCGGCGTTGCCGCTCAGGTCAAGGGAGCCTAGCTCGGCGTTATTGCAGTTGAGCTCTTCGAGCGAGGTGAAGTACCCGATTCCCTCCAGGGACTCGACATAGCTGCACGAGCAGTCAATCGCCGTCACTTCGGCGATTTCGTCTGTGCTCAGCAATCCGTCGTTATCGGTGTCGTAGCCGCGGACATACTCTTCCCTAAAGCTCTCGTCTGGGAAGTTGGTCTCGTTGATGGCAACCATCGTCTCATCGGCCCAGGCGCAGGCAGGGGTCAGGCAAAGCGCCGCCAGCAGCACGACTAGGAAACCCCTCCACATATGATTTCGCATCCGAACTCCCCTCGATCGCGTCACTCCCGCAGCTGCCAGCAGGCACGGCGCCAGAAGCCCGCCCGCAAGCGGGAGGGCAATGTCGCCCATCAGCATGTAATTTTAGTAGAGCGGCCGGCACGCCATCCCAGACGTCGCTCGGCGTTTTCCCAGCCTTTCACAAGAGGCGCCGCAGCCACTGGGGCCACGGCGCCTCTTCTT
>CAVJWS010000010.1:0-34357 GCA_963653485.1 Prevotella sp. CAG:279 | reverse complement strand
CAGCTTGGGAGTCCTGTTCGCGAGGCGCAAAAGAACCGTGGCAGAGACGGCGAATCGTCATCTCGGATGCGTCGCCATCAGCATCGTCCATAAGTATGAGCACGCGGTCGCCCTCAAGAAGCTCAAGCGATCCGCTGGGTATCTGCTCGTGCCCATGACGACGTACCGAGACCACGAGAGAGCCTGCCGGCCAGGCGACATCGCGAATTCGCTTGTCCGCAACGTCGCAGCCGGATTCAACCACGTAGCTATGCAACTGGCGTCCATGGCTTCCCCAGTGCTCGTGGGCCTCGTCTGCGCTGGTGCCGAGCAGCTTTGCCAAAAGGTGCTCATAGTAAGCATCTACCTGCAGCATATTGGCAGTTACGTATGAAATGACGCTTACGACGGAAAGAGAGAGCAACGCGTCGAGGCTGCCGGTGAGCTCAAAGGCCAGCACCACTCCCGTAACGGGCGCTCGTACGACCCCAGAGAAGAGCCCCGCTATTCCTAGCACCATGAAGTTCGTAACGAGAGACTCGTCTAGTCCAAAGACGCCACATGCCAACTTGCCAAAAATCGCGCCGCAAAGCGCCCCCATGATGACGAGCGGAAAGAGTGTGCCTCCCGGGGTTCCCGAGCCAAAGCAAACTCCCGTAAAGGCGTATTTGCCTAACAGGACAAGGGCAAGGGTGGCTATGGCGAGGCCCTGTGGGGCCTGCAGCATCTCAAGGATGGCGTCTCCGCCGCACATGAGCTCAGGCGCCGTGAAGGCGACAACTCCGGCAAGCTCAAAGGGAATGAGATATCTGAGCGCTCTTGATGGATAGCGGACCCTGGAAAGCAAATCCTGCATCTTGAACATGCCGAGGTTGTGCAAGGCGCCGGCAAGGCCCATCAACACGCCAAATACGATGAGCAAGGCGTAGGTGGAGTGCGGGATGATCTCTGGCAGCGAAAAGCTGATGACCGGCGAGAGCCCGAGTATCTGCGACGTCACGTAGTCGCTCATGACGGCGCTTGTCATAACGGAGATGATAAGAGGCGCGTTAAAGGTCTTGTGAATCTCCTCGAGCGCAAACATCACGCCGGTCAGCGGAGCATGAAACGCAGCGGCCATTCCCGCGCCAGCCCCGCAGGTGACGAGTAGGCGCTCCTCTCCCCTTCCACGAGAGAGCAACTTTGAGACGCCCTTGCCGGCCATGCCGCCAAGCTGGACCGACGGGCCTTCCCTGCCAAGAGAGAGGCCCGCGAAGGCCCCGATGGTTCCTTCGACAAACTTCGCGGCAATTACACGATGCCACGGCGAGTCCATCTTGCCCATGACTTCGGCATCTACCTGCGGAATTCCCGAGCCAGACGTATCTGGCTCCCAGCGTACGAGCAAGGCGACGACGATTGCCAGGGCTGCTAGCACAACAAGCCAGAGCGTGCCAAGCGCCAGGTTGCCGCGGATAGTCGTAAGCAGGCCACGAAGCGTGGACTCCGCCCATGTCAGAGAGAGCCTATATAACGTTATGAGGGCGCCCGCGAAAAGTCCTACGAGCGCCCCTTCCCAAACGAGGCTTACCTGAAAACGTGGAGAGAGCCTTCTTCTGAGCGGATCAGTGCCTACGCGCTTCACGAACGATGGCTCCCAAGCTAGTTAACCTTGATGAGGGAGAAAATCTCTTGCGGGTACTCGGAGTTAATCTGCTCGCGGGGGTTAAGAAACGCGAGCTCGAGCAAAAATCCGAAGCCGACGACCTCGGCGCCCGTTTGCTCCACAAGCTTTGCGCAGGCAACGGCGGTTCCGGAGGTGGCCACAAGGTCGTCAACGATGAGGACCTTGTCGTCGCTGTTCAGCGCGTCCTTGTGAATCTGCAGCTCATCGGTTCCATACTCGAGGGCGTAGCTCTGGGAGTAGTGCTCGCGGGGAAGCTTGCCGGGCTTGCGCGCCGGGACGAAGCCGGTGCCAAGACGCTGCGCAAGTGGCGCGCCGATGAGCCAGGCGCGAGCCTCCGGCCCAACGACCTTGGTGATGCCTTGGGCTAGGAAGTGCTCGGCAAAGGCGTCAATGGTGGCGGCAAAGCCCTTGGGGTCGGCAATCAGGGGCGTGACATCCTTGAAGACGACGCCAGGCTCGGGGTAGTCGGGGATGTCAACAATGAGGTGTTCGTACGGAAATGGTGCCTGCGTGCTCTCGTCCATGGTTCCTCCTGAAGCTAGAAAGATACAACCGCTACGCGGGGTAAATCTGAACCTTACTCCCCTAGCAGCTCGTGGCTGATGATTGAGGAGCGAACGACGCCCGTAAGCGCAAGCATGCGTTCGAGGGCAACTTCTCGGCGCAGACGACGATCGCTCTCGCTTTCACCTTGGTGGCGTGAAAGCGAGGCAAGCGCCTGCTCGAACATCGGAATTTCTCGATTGGCGGCGGCGACATACTGCCTAAGGTTCTTTGGCTCGATACCAAAGCGCGCAAGCTCGTTGCAGGCCCTGATGAGCTTGAGGTCGCTGCCCCTTACGAGGTCACGGCCTGCGGGCGACTTTACAAGACGGATAATTCCGCAGTCTGCAAGCTTGCGCACGAGGGCAATGGGAACCCCGGCCACCTCGGGGATGCGGTCGATTGGGTGCATCTCTCGCTGGGCCTCGGCGTCCACGGCGAGGGTGGGGTCAACCTCCCCTGCCTGAGGCGTGGCCGGAACCTCGGGTTCTTGGGAAGGCTCCTTCTTTCCGTCAAGCTCGTCCTTGATGACCGAAAGTGGCAAAAAACGGCTTTTTTGCAGGTAAAGGATGGTCTCAAGGCGCTGGATGTCACGGGCGGAATACAGGCGATAGCCGCCCGGCGTGCGAGAAGGGGTAAGAAGCCCCTCGTCCTCGAGGTAGCGGACCTTTGAAACGGAAAGATCGGGATACTGCTCCTGTAGCTTGGAGACGACCTTTCCTATTGTGAGGTAGCCGGCGTCGGCCATCGCTTGCCTACTCGCCCGTCGCAATCTTGGGGGCACGCGTGGTGTGGAAGACCATGCGGAACGTGCCGACCTGGATGGTGGAGCCGTCGCTCAGGACGGCGCTGTTGACGATGGCTCCGTCAACCCAGGTGCCGTTGAGCGAGCCGAGGTCGGTTACGGTGGCACCGCTTGCGCTCACGTTGATCTTGGCGTGATGACGAGAGACCGTCATGTCATTGAGAAAGACGTCGGTGCTTGGATCACGGCCGATGCTAATCTCGGGAGAAGTGAGCTCAAAGGTCTGGCCGGTCTGGGGCCCCTTGAGGATGGTGAGGGTCGGGTTCTCGGGGCGCGAGGCGCCCATGAGGTCGGGCACGGTGGCATCAGAGGACGGCATGCAGAAGATGGCCGTTGCGTCAGTGCTGGTCGTGTTGATGTTGTCCTGCATTTGATACCTTTCTGTGCTCTTGTTAACCCCACCATTGTAACCCTTGGACAAGAAAGTCCTAACGACAGGCGATCGCCTCGACGGTGATTGCCGAACCCAGGGGAAGAGCGGACACCTGGGCGCAAGAAATGGCCGGACGCGGCCTGCCAAATAGCTCGTCGCAGGTGGCATAGACGTCTTCGAGATCGTTAATGTCAGTAAGGAGAATGCTCACTTTGGTTACGTCGGCAAGCGTAAGGTCCAGGTTTGCGAGAACGGCGCTTACGTTGGAGACGCATTGCCTGGTCTGGCAGCAGATGTCGGCGCGTATGGGCTGGTTGGTGGCCGGGTCTATGGGGTGCTGGGCCGATACGAAGACGAAGCGTGCGGCGCTTGTCCCCTGAGAGAAGGGCCCTGAGTTCTTTGGAGCTGCGCTCGTTGAGATCGCGTACATACCTCTCCCCCGCCTCTAGGCTACTGCCAAATCTTGGGCGACGTCTTCGACGATGCCAAGTCCGCTGCGAGTGGGAACGAGCTGCGAAGAGCAGCTGTAGCTACAGCTCGAAACGGTGCGCCCGCCCTGCGCCCATGTGCTCGTTTCCACCACGTCACCGGGAACGGAAAGGGAAGACGGCACCTTGGCGTTGCGCCGCTCGACCGATCCCGCGCTGGGCCATACGAGACCGGTTGCGTCCGCATCGGCCGAAACGACGCAAGAATAGGCAAGGTCATAGGCATAGGTGCGCAGGCCGCTTCTGACGCCCGCGCTTGCGAAGGCCCTTGCTTCATAGGTGCCAAACGCCCAGTCGAGCAAGCTCTCGGTGTCCGTGAAGCGACCGTCCCTGGTTGTGCAGCCGAGCACCACGGTATAGAGCGTTGCGCCATTTCTGCGCGCGCAACCCATAAAGGCCGTGACGTAATTGCCGGCGCCCGTTTTGATGCCGAGGAGGCCCTGGTAGTTCCCCAGCAGATGGTCGACCGTCGGGAATGTGGTCTCGACGCCGCCGACGGGGACCGTGACGGAGCTCAGGCGAACCGTGTCGGCAATGAAGGGGAAGTTCGTCATGGCGTAGCGAGCGAGAATCGCGAGGTCGTGAACGCTGCTGTGATGGCCTTCGGCATCAAGGCCGTGGGGATTTTTGAACTGGGTGTGCGTCATGCCGAGCTCTGCGGCCTTGTCGTTCATCTTCTGCACGAAGGCGCTCTCGGACCCGGCGGTTGCCACGGCCACCTCCACGGCGGCGTCGTTTGCCGAGTACACAAGCATGGCGCGCATGAGGTTCCTCAGGCTCGAGACGTCACCTGCGGTATAGCCCGCAACCATGGCGTTTTCATCGAGCGTGGAGCCTACGCAAGTGACCGTGGTGTCGAGGGGCACGCCGCTCTCGAGGGCGACGACGGCGCTCATGACCTTTGTGACGGAAGCCATGTTTATCTCGTTGTCTGGGTTCTTCTCGTAGAGGACGTTGCCAACGGAGTCGACGACGATGGCCGACGTGGCCTCCGAAAGGTAGGGCTCGCTCTCCTGCGCGAAGGCCGTGCCAGGCGCCGCTGCCAAAGCGACGGCGAATGCGGTGCAGGCCAGCGCGGCTATGACGCGCCAGGACCTCATGCCTGCCCCATCTCTTTTTCGCGATGCTTGCAGGCGCGGATGATGGCCGCGCCTTCCGCGGTGTAGACGCAGGCGGTGATGAAGGAGAAGACGCAACCAATATAGACGAGGATGAGGCCGAGCGGCCCCGCCTCGCCGTTGAGGCCGGGAAGCCAGGCCAGCTTGGTGATGCGGAACCCGTCGATGACGGGAAGGCCGAGCAGCAGGTCGCAGAAGCCCGACATCAAAAACGCGGTTGCGATTTTGCCCACGTAGGCAACGTCTACCGGGCGTTCGCGAAAGCGCCTGACGATCGCGGCGCCGCAGGCCAGGTAGACGTCCCTGCCAATGACGAAGAAGGCAACCCAGAGCGGGAGCTCGCCCAGAATGACGAGGCCGAGCACGCCCGTAAAGAGCAGGAAGCGGTCACAGATTGGGTCGAGGGTCTTGCCGAACCAGCTAACCGTCTGGGTGCGGCGGGCAACCTGGCCATCGAGCCAGTCGGTGCAGGCCGCGGCCGTGTAGACGGTGATGGCAAGCGGCCTGTTCACCTGCTCTACAAAGAGCACGAGAAAGGCAAGCGTCAGCAGCATGCGGCACACGGTGATGCCGTTGGCGGCCGTAAGGATCTTGGAAGAGGGGTTATCTGAGCTCCCGAGCGGGGCGTCCGTGTTGGGCTCGAAGCCCTGGCGCACCTTCATCTCGAGCCATTCATTAAAGGTCAAGGTTGCTCCGCATTTGATTGCAGGTTCGTTCTTCACTTGTCGATGATACCCCATAGCGGCTTCGTCCCATTCACCAAGAGGCCTCGCAGCGCGCGTTCGTGACGGAATTGTTAGAGCCCTTACAAATTTCCTAAAATTTGTCCTTGCGCTCCCATGGCGTGGATGTTAATCTTTCTTCTGCTGCGGTTGAGCGGCAACGGGTGGTGGCGCAGTTTGGTAGCGCACTTGACTGGGGGTCAAGGGGTCGCTGGTTCGAATCCAGTCCACCCGACCAGAAATTGAGCAGGCCAGGATGAACGTCCTGGCCTGTTTTGTTATGTGCGCACGCTGCGCGCGCAACGTGTACCCTAGTGAGCGCTATGCGTTCGTGTGGCTAGCGTTTCTACGGAGGACCTTCGGTGCTCAAACTTGCTCGATACCTTTCCGGCTACGGGCGCGAGTGCGTGCTCGCTCCCCTCTTCAAATTGCTCGAGGCCCTCTTCCAGCTCCTCGTCCCGCTTGTGATGGCCACGGTTGTGGACGAGGGCATCGCTGCCAACGACCAGCGCCACATCATCCTGTGCGGCCTGGCGCTCGTGGCCATGGGCGTGATTGGCTGGGTCTGCGCGGTATCGGCCCAGTACTTCTCCGCAAAGATCGGTGCCGGCTTTGGCCGTGCGCTTCGCGATGACCTCTTCGAGCACGTCATGGGTCTCTCGCGTGCCGATGTTGACGAGCTCGGTTCCTCCACCCTCATCACGAGGCTCACCAACGACACCAACCAGGTGCAGGACGGCGTGAACCTCTTCTTCCGCCTCGTGCTGCGCTGCCCCATCGTGGTCTGCGGCACCATGGTGGCTGCCTACTTCGTGGACGGCCTCGAGGGCCTCATCTTTCTGTGCATCGGCGTGCTGGTCTTCTTCTTTGTGTGGCTCGTGATGCGCGTGGCCGTGAAGGGCTATCGCCGCGTGCAGTCTGGCCTCGACGACGTGTTGCTCAAGACCAACGAACAGCTCGAGGGCGCGCGCGTGCTCAGGGCCTTCTGCCGTGAGGAGCACGAGTGCGCCGACTTCGGCGAGACGTCGACCGAGCTGCGCGCCTCGCAGGTGCGCGTGGGCGACGTGGCCGGCCTCATGAACCCGCTGACCTACGCGGCTGTGAACCTCGGCCTGGTGGTGGTCCTCTATGTGGGCGGCGTGAGCATCGACTCGGGCGTCCTCACGCAGGGCCAGCTCGTGGCGCTCGTGAACTACATGTCCCAGATGCTCACGGATCTTCTGCGCTTCGCGAGCCTCATCAACACGCTCTCTAAGTCCGAGGCCTGCGCCCGCAGGATCAACGACGTGTTCAGCCGCGTCCCCACCATGGAAGACGGCGAGCTCGACGCGAGCGGCCTCGAGCCGAGCATCGAGCTTCGCGACGTGAGCTTCACCTATCCCGGAGCGGGCGCGCCTTCGCTTGCGCATATCAGCTTCAGCGCCGCCCCCGGCCAGAAGGTGGGCGTCATCGGCGGCACGGGCTGCGGCAAGTCCACCCTGGCGAGCCTGCTCATGCGCTTCTACGACGCAAGCGAGGGCGAGGTGCTCGTCGGCGGGCAGGACGTCCGCAGGCTCAGCCTCAAGAGCCTCCACAACCTCGTGGGTCTCGTGGACCAGAGCCCGCGCCTGTTTGCCGGCACCATCGAGTCCAACCTGCGCTGGGCAGACGCCGAGGCGAGCGAAGACAAGCTCATGGCCTGCGTTCAGTCGGCCCAGGCGGCAGACGTCGTTGCCGTGAAGGGCGGGCTGTCCGGCGAGATTGAGCAGCTCGGCCGCAACCTCTCCGGCGGACAGCGCCAGAGGTTCTCGATTGCCAGGACCCTCGCGCGCTCGCCCAAGGTGCTCGTGCTCGACGACGCCTCCTCCGCGCTCGACCTTGCCACCGACGCCGCCCTGCGGCATGCGCTTGCGCGCGATTTTTCGGGCGCCACGCAGGTGGTCATCTCCCAGCGCGTGAGCGCCATCCGCGACTGCGACCTCATCCTCGTTCTCGACGAGGGCAAGCTCGTGGGCATGGGCACGCACGGCCAGCTCCAAGAGACCTGCGAGGTGTACCGCGAGATCTGCGACTCCCAGCTCGAGCGAGAGGGGGCGGTCGCATGAGCAAGAGGCTGGGCGGCGGCACCGTATCCAGAACCCTTGCCTACCTGCGCCCCCATGGGCCAGCGCTCGCGCTCTCCTTTGTCTTGGCCGTGGCGGTGGTCATCACCACGCTGCTCGTGCCCGTGTACTCTGGAGACGCCGTGGACTGCGCGCTTTCGGCCGGGTCGGTGGACTTTGAGGGCCTCATGCGTTCGCTCACGGCGCTCGCCCTGGCCGTTTGTGGCACGAGCGTCTCGCAGTGGGCGCTCAACGCCGTGACCAACCGCATTGCCATGTCGGTGGTCTTTGACATGCGCACCCAGGCCTTCGACAAGATTTCGCGCCTGCCGCTCGCCTACATCGACTCGCACCCGCACGGCGAGGTCGTGAACCGCGTGGTCACTGACATCGACCAGTTCTCCAACGGCCTCGTGATGACCTTTCAGCAGTTCTTCACGGGCATCTTCACCATCGTGCTCACGCTCATCTTCATGTTCAGGCTGAACCCTGTCGTGACGCTCGTGGTGGTGGTGCTCACGCCCGTCTCCATGCTGCTGGCCAAGTTCATCGCCGGGCGCGGCTACGCCTACTTCAAGCGCCAGAGCGAGTGCCGCGCGGCCCTTACGGGTGCGGTGGACGAGTACGTGGGCGGAAAGGCGGTCGTGGAGGCCTTTGATGCCCATCAGCTCGCCTGCAGCCGCTTTGCGGGGCTGGACGCCGAGCTTTCCGACGCAAGCTTCCACGCCGTCTTCTTCTCCTCGCTCGTGAATCCCACCACGAGGTTCGTGAACGCCCTCGTCTACGCCGGCGTGGGCATCTTCGGAGCGTTTGCCGCCATCGCGGGCTCGCTCACGGTGGGCGGCCTCACGGCCTTCCTCAGCTACGCCAACCAGTACATGAAGCCGTTCAACGACATCTCGGAGGTCGTGACGGAGCTGCAGAACTCCTTTGCCTGCGCGGCGCGTCTCTTTGAGCTGCTGGACGAGACCGAGGTCTTGGCGGACGTGGAAGGCGCCCATGAGCTCACCGACGTGCGCGGCGAGGTGGACATCGAGCACGTGGGCTTCTCCTATGTTGAGGACAAGCCGCTCATCGAGGACTTCACCTTGCACGTGAAGCCCGGCATGAGGGTGGCCATCGTGGGACCCACGGGCTGCGGCAAGACCACGATGATCAACCTGCTCATGCGCTTCTACGACGTCAAGAGCGGTTCCATCTCCGTGGATGGCCACGACATCAGGAACGTCACCCGCAAGAGCCTGCGTAAGAGCTACGGCATGGTCTTGCAGGAGACCTGGGTGAAGAGCGCCACCGTGTACGAGAACCTCTGCCTGGGCAAGCCCGGCGCCTCCATGGACGAGGTGCGCGCCGCGGCGAAGGCGGCCTTTGCCGACGAGTTCATCATGAGGCTGCCCCATGGCTACGAGACCAAGCTCGGCGGCGAGCAGTCCTCCATCAGCGCGGGCCAGCGCCAGCTGCTCTGCATCGCGCGCGCCATGCTCGCCGGCGCCCCCATGCTCATCCTTGACGAGGCCACGAGCAACATCGACACGCGCACCGAAGCCAAGGTGCAGCAGGCCTTCGAGCGTCTCATGGAGGGTCGCACGAGCTTTGTGGTGGCCCATCGCCTCTCCACCGTGCGCAGCGCCGACGCCATCGTGGCTATGAAAGACGGCCACATCGTGGAGGTGGGCACCCACGACGAGCTCCTCGAGCGCGGCGGCTTCTATGCGGGCCTCTACCAGAGCCAGTTCAGCTAGGCGATTGGGCCTGTGGCCTAGGCTTAGATGATGAGAAACGAAGCGAGCCCCCGGCTGATGTTGGCCAGGGGCTCGCTGTTTTATGGTTGTGAAGTCTTTCCGCAAGTGCCGCAAGGGACTGAGGGGCGGCTATTCGAAGGCGTCGCGCTGCCATCGCAAGGACTCAAGCGCCAGCTCTCCCCTACAGCCCGAGGGTCTCGCTGAGCTCGAGCCACTCCATCTCTAGCTCCTCGAGGGCCTCCTTGGCGGCGCCCACGTCGGCCTGGGCCTTCCCGAGGGCTACGTAGTCGGTGGGGTCGACGTCTCCCATGGCCTGCTCGAGCGCCCCGATGCGGCCACGCTGGGTCTCCATCTTGCGCTCCACGCTCGCGAGCTGCTTCTTGAGCTTCCACTCCTCGGAGCTGGAGAGTCCACTGGCGCTTGCGGGGGCCTCCGCCTTGGGCTGGGACGTGCCACCCTGCGATACGGGCGCCTTCGGAGCCGGGCCGTGGCCTGCGGTGGATCCGTCTCCGTGGGTGTCGCCAATAAGGCGCAGGTACTCGTCCACCCCTCCCGGGCAGTGGCGCAGCTTGCCGCCAATGAGGGCGAACTGGTCGTCGGTGACGCGCTCCATGAGGTAGCGGTCGTGCGTGACGAGCAGCAAGGTGCCCGGCCAGGTGTCGAGCATGTCCTCCATCACGGCGAGCATGTCGGTGTCCAGGTCGTTGCCCGGCTCGTCCAGGATGAGCACGTTGGGCTCGTCGAGCAGTACGCACATGAGGGCGAGGCGCCTGGCCTGGCCGCCGCTAAGGTCGCAAATTGGGGTGTCTAGCTCGCGCTTGTCAAATCCCAGGCTCTCGAGGAGCTTGGTGGGCGTGTATTCCTTGTCGCCGATGACGTAGCTCTTCTTGTAGGTGCCGAGCAGCTCGCGCACGCGCCAGTCCTGTTTGTCGTCCAGCATGTCGATATGCTGCGAGAGGATGCCGAGCTTCACCGACTTGCCCATCTTGGCGCGGCCCGCCGTGGGCGCGAGCTTGCCGTCGAGCAGACGCAGCAGCGTCGTCTTGCCGGCGCCGTTCTCGCCCAGGATGCCATAGCGGTCCCCGGGGCCGATGAGCCAGTCCACGTGGTCGATGACGGTGCGGCCCTCGTAGGCCACGGTGGCGCCCTTGAGCTCGAAGACCTGCTTGCCCAGGCGGCTCACGGCAAGGCGCTTGAGCTCGAGCGGGTTTCTCAGCGGCGGTTCGTCGGCGATGAGGGCGCGCGCCGCCTCGATGCGAAACTTCGGCTTGCTCGAGCGCGCCTGGGCCCCGCGAGAGAGCCAGGCCAGCTCCTTGCGTAGGATGTTCTGGCGCCGCTCCTCGCTCGCGGCGGCCTGGCGCTCGCGCTCGGCGCGCTGCTGGATGTAGGCCGAGTAGCCGCCTTCGAAGGGCTCCACCTGGCCGTCGTGCACCTCCCACATGCTCTCGCAGACCTCGTCGAGGAACCAGCGGTCATGCGTGATGACGAGCATGGCGCCGCTGCCGCGCTGCCAGCGCTGGCGCAGATGGCTCGCGAGCCAGGTGATGGCGCCCATGTCAAGGTGGTTCGTGGGCTCGTCGAGCAGCAGCACGTCATAGGTGCCGATGAGCAGGCGCGTGAGGTCCACGCGGCGGCGCTGTCCGCCGGAAAGGGTGCCTACCTGGGCGTCCCAGTCCACGTCGCCGATGAGCTCGGCGATGATGCGACGCGTTTGTGGGTTGGAGGCCCACTCGTACTCGGGCATGTCGCCAACCACGGCGCGGCTCACCGGATCGGTGTCCGCAAGGTCGTCCGACTGTCCGAGCATGCCGACGGTAATGCCGCCTCGCCAGGTGACGGCTCCGTCCTCGGGTTCAAAGACATGGCCGATGAGCTGCAGCAACGTGGATTTTCCGTCGCCGTTCTTGCCCACGATGCCAATACGGTCGCCTTCGTTGACGCCGATGGTCACGTCGCCAAGGACGCTCTTGCCCGGCCACTCGTGGCCGAGGTGCTCACAACCTATGAGGATTCCCAATTGCCTACCAGATCTCTTCTGCTTCTGCGGGGCTGTGGTGCGGCTCTTCGAGGCGGGTGGATTCGGTGCCGAGCATCGTCACGAGCCGTTCGATGATGGCCTCCGCCACCTCAGACTTTGCCATGAGGGGCAGCTCCTCCTCGTACTGGTTGCCCACCAGGGTGACGAGGTCGGTGTCCGCACCGAAGGTGGAGTCCTCGCGGCTGACGTCGTTTGCCACGATGAGGTCGCAGCCCTTGCGCTCGAGTTTGGCGCGGGCGTTCTCGATGACGTCGTTGGTCTCGGCGGCAAAGCCGATGACCTTGCGCGCTCCCCTGTTGGCGGAGATAGTGGCGAGGATGTCCTCGTTCTCCACGAGCTCAAGGCCATCAAGCGGATCTGCGGCCTTCTTGAGCTTGTGGTCCGAGGTCTTGGCCGGACGGTAGTCGCTCACGGCGGCGGCGAGGATGGCAGCGTCAGCACCCTCGAAGGCCTTCTGCGTGGCGACGAGCATCTCGGAGGCCGTGGTGACGCTCACGAGCGTAATGCCGGTGGGCTTGGGCTGGCTCACGGGGCCGGAGACGAGCGTAACCTCTGCGCCATGGGCCGCAGCGGCCTCGGCCAGGGCATAGCCCATCTTGCCCGAGGAGGCGTTGGAGAGGTAGCGCACCGGGTCGATGGGCTCGTGCGTGGGGCCGGCCGTGATGACGACCTTCTTGCCGGCGAGGCTGCCGTGAGCACGTACGCGGGCAAGGGCGGCAGAGACTATGACGTCAACGGCCTCGAGCTTGCCGACGCCCACGTCGCCGCAGGCAAGGCGGCCCGTGGCGGGGCCGACGAACTGCACGCCGCGCTGGGCGAGCGTCCGCACGTTTGCCTGGGTGGCGGCGTTCTGCCACATATGCACGTTCATCGCGGGCGCCACGACAACGGGGCAGCTGCAGGCGAGCAGCGTGGTGCTCACGGCGTCGTCTGCGATGCCGGCGGCCATCTTGGCGATGACGTTTGCCGTGGCCGGGCACACAAGCGCCAGGTCTGCCCACTCGGAAAGCTCGATGTGAGGGATGGGGCTCTGCCCATCGCCAAAGACGGAGAGGGTGACATGGTGGCCGGAGAGGGCCTCGAAGGTGGTGGGCCCCACGAGCTTGGTGGCGTTTTCGCTCATGCAGACGCGGACCTCGCAGCCGCCCTTCTGCAGGCCGCGCAATACCTCGCACGCCTTGTAGGCGGCGATGCCACCCGTTACGAAGAGGGCGACCTTTGGCGCCGTACGCTCGCCTTCCATGTTAGTCTTCCTGCGAAACGACGAGCATGCGCTTGCAATAGGGGCAGGTGGTGATCTGCGCGCCAGAGCGCCTGATGTCAGTGAAGGAGCTGGGCTGCAGGGCCACGCGGCAGACGGAGGGGCGGTTGCCCACGAGGTGCTCGACCGCGATGCCGCCGAAGCGCTCCTTGGCAGCCTCGTAGGCCTTGAGGTTTGCGGCGCTGATCTGGGAGAGGACGTCGCTGCGCTCTGCGGCGAGCTTCTCCACGTCGGCCTTGATGGTGTCCATGTCGGCCTTGAAGGAGTCGGTCTGGGCCTGCTCCTCGGCGGCGATCTTGCTTGCCAGGGCGTGGGCGTTCTTCTCGGCCTTTTCCACGGTCTCGAGCTTCTCGAGGTAGCGGTCGGAGTCAAAGCCGATCTTCTCGAGCTTCTTGGCGAGCATGGAAAGGGCGGCCTCGAAGCTCTGGGCGTCGTGGTAGGTGCCGTTGGCGACGGACGTCTGGACCTCGGTCACCTTGGACTCGAGGAAGTCCTTCTGGCTCTGGAGCTCGTTGAGCTCAATCTCGATGTCCTTGCGCTGGCCCACGATCTTGGTGAGCTCGCCGGCGACCTTCTTGGCAGCGGCGCGAGCGGCCTGCACCTTGGCTCGCTGGGGAAGCTCGGAGGCAACCTTCTTGGACCTCATGAGTTCCAGGTCGATCTCCTGAAGCCTTAGCAGCGCGGTCTGTTCTGACATGGCAGTCACTCCTCCGTGTCCCACGCGTGCCAGCGCAGGCCTTCGTCCAAGACGGTTATTCGTGTATCAGGCGCAATGCGGGCAAGCGTCTGGGCCAAAAGTCCCGCATAGGCAAGCTCGGATGCGTCGTGCCCCAAGAGTATAGCCGCAACGCCGGCTCCGTTGAGCTCCAAGAGGCGATGGTAGCCGGCCTCCCCCGTAATCACGCAATCGACGCCGGCGGCGATCGCCTCGCGCACAAACGAGCCGCCGGAGCCGGAAACCATGACGCAGGAGTTGACGGGCATGGCCTCGTCACCCCAGACGGTAGGCGTGCAGCCAAAGGAACGAGCGCTGCGGCTTGCGAGCTCGCCCAGCGTGAGGCCGCCCGTCTGCATCATGGCGCCGTAGCCCTCGGCCCCATCGAGCGTCCCGGCGAGCTCAAGGCCGAGCTTACTGGCGCAGAGCTCGAGGGCGGCCTTGGAGCGGTCGAGGTTGGTGTGCATGGCGATGAGCGAGACGCCGAGGCGTGCCGCCTCGTAGGCGTTGGCCCCGCCGATGGAGCTTGTGGCCACCGTTGGCGTCATCGGGAAGGGCGCCTCAAGGAAGGCCGGGTGGTGCGTCACAAGCACGTTGCAGCCGAGTTCGGCCGCGGCACGAACGCTTTCTGGCGTTGGGTCGAGCGCGCAGGCAATGCCCTTGACCTCGGCGTTTGGGTCTCCGACGGAAAGTCCCGGCCTGTCCCAGCCCTCCGCAAGCTCACGGGGAAACTCCGAGAACAGAGCGGACACAATCTCGCTAACCTTCAACCTCAACCCATCCTTTATGCATGCAAATTTCAGTTCGAAACACTAACCCTAAAGCTTAGCTTGAGTGTTTGGATACAAGCTCCAGCAGTGCGTCACAGAAGGCGTCGAGGCCCTTTGCGCTCACGCGCTCGTCAAAGCTGACGCGCAGCGATCCCAGGGCCTCGTCACGGGCGATGCCCATGGCGGAAAGCACGTGGCTCGGGTCGAGCGAGCCGGACGAGCAGGCGGAGCCCGCGCTCACCTCAAAGCCGAGGTTGTCCATCTGCAAGACCAGCGACTCGGAATCCATGGAGGGCACCATGATGCTCACCATGCCCGGCAGGCGCGAGTCATCTACGTGCGCCACCGTGGTGGGAATGATGCCCGTATTCGGTGCGCAGAGGCGTTTGTAGACGTGGTTGGCAAGCTCTGCCACCTGGGGGCGAACCTGGGCCATCTGCGCGCAGACGAGCTTGGCGGCAGCGGCAAAGGCGACGGCTCCGGCCACGTCCTGCGTGCCGGGTCGACGTCCCGCCTCCTGTCCCCCGCCGAGGCTCTGGGCCTCAAAGGGGCAGCGGGTCCGCATGGCAAGGGCGCCCACGCCCACCGGGCCGCCTATCTTGTGGGCGGCCACGCTCACGGCGTCGGCGCCATCGCACGCGAGCGGGATGCGGCCGAAGGCCTGCACGGCGTCAACGTGGACGAGCGCGCCCGCGGCGTGCGCGGCGGCGATGAGCTCGGCGGAGGGCTGGATGACGCCCGTCTCGTTGTTGGCCGCCATGACGCTCACCAAGGCGCAGGACTCCCCCATCGCCCGCGCGAGCTCCTCTGCCGTGATGACGCCGTCGCGGTTGGGGCGGACGAGCTCCACCTCAAAGCCGCGGCCGCGCAAAAGGCTCGCCACGTCGAGCACCGAGTCGTGCTCGATGGCGGAGAGCACCACGCGGCGACGTTTGTTGGAGCTCTTCTTGCGCGCGCCCTCGGCCATGCCGAGCACGGCGAGGTTATTGGACTCGGTGCCGCCCGAGGTCATGACGACCTCGCTGGGCCTAAAGCCGCAGCCGATGGCGCGGGCAAGATCGCGGCGCGCAGCCTCGAGCGCCTGGGAGGCGTCGCGGCCGAGCGTGTGCAGCGAGTTTGGGTTGGCCTGCGAGAAGGGCTTCTCGTGGTAGGCCAACCAGGCGTGACGGGCCTCGTCCCTCAGGGGCGCGGAGGCCGCGTAGTCAAGGTAGACGTAGTCTTTCTCGAACACTTGCTAGGCCCTCCTGGAAAGGCCGGCGCGACCGGCCTCGCGAATCTCTGCGATGGCGGCGTTTCGGTCGGACTTGCCGTAGACGGCACTGCCGGCCACGAGCATGTTGGCGCCGACGGCCACGAGGTCGGCCGCGTTGGCGGCGCTGCAGCCGCCGTCAACCTCGATGATGGGGTTCACGCCGGCCTCGTTGGCAAGGGCGCGCACCTTGGCGACCTTCTTGAGGGAGGACGGGATGAACTTCTGGCCGCCAAAGCCGGGGTTCACGCTCATGACGAGCACGATGTCGAGCTCGGAGATGATGTCCTCGAGCACGTTCACGGGCGTGGCGGGGTTGAGGACGAGGCCGGCCTTGGCGCCCTCGTCCTTGATGGCGGCGATGATGCGGTGGGCGTGAACGGCGGCCTCGTAGTGGAAGGTCACGATGTCGGCGCCGGCGCGGGCGTACTCCACGGCCTTCTCATCGGGGTTGGAGATCATGAGGTGGACGTCTGCCGGGACGTCGGTGTTGGCCTTCACGGCCTTCACTACGTTGTCGCCAAAGGTGACGACCGGCACGAAGTGGCCGTCCATGACGTCGACGTGCACGTAGTCGGCATCGGAAATGGCGTGCAGGTCGCAGGCTAGGTTGGCGATGTCGGCAGAGAGGATGGAGGGGGCGATCATGACGTCGTTGAGCATGTCTAGCCTTTCTGTTGGAGTGTGATTTCACTATTGCAGGCCTCGCGGTCGTGCGCGGCGGGCATTGCCGTTCGTTATCGTGCGTTCATGCCGTAGAACTCGCGCGTGGGCTCCCTGTCTGCCAGGGCGCGCGCCACGGCGTGGGGGTCGGCGCCGTTGTGGACAAGGCTCCACACCGCCTCGGTGATGGGTACCTCCACGCCGTGCTTGGCGGCAAGCTCGCGCACCGAGATGCAGGCGTGGGCACCCTCTACCACCATATGGCTGCCCGACTCGAACTCGTCGAGCGTGACGCCCTTGGCAAAGGCCTCTCCAAATCGACGGTTACGGCTGTGTTCCGAGGTGCAGGTGGCCACGAGGTCCCCCATGCCCGCGAGCCCCATGCAGGTCATGGGGTCACCGCCGGTGGCGCAGACCACGCGTCCCACCTCGGCGATGCCGCGGGTCATGATCAGGGCGAGCGTGTTGTCCCCCAAGCCCATGCCGACCGCCATACCGCAGGCGATGGCGATGACGTTCTTCACGGCTCCGCAGGTCTCCACCCCACGCACGTCATCGGAGACGTAGACGCGGAATTCCGGGTTGGCCACGAGGGCGCGCATGCGCTCCGCAAGAGCTGCGTTCTCGCCGGCGAGCACCGCTGCCGAGTACATGGAGCGGCAGACCTCCTCGGCATGGTTGGGCCCGGAAAGCGCGAGCATGCGCCCCGGGTTGCCCAGCTCGCTCGCTGCGACCTCGCTCATGAGCAGGCCGCTGCCCGGCTCCACGCCCTTGGTGAGGGTGATGACGGCCGCGCCTTCGTCCAGGACGGGGGCCAAGTTGTGGCAGACGTCCCTCAGGTGCGTGGAAGGAACCGCGAGGACGACGAGCTGCGCGGCGTCTACGGCCTCATCGAGGCTCGAGGTGGCCGTGACGTTGGGCGCCAGCTCGTAGCCGGCGAGATAGCGTGGGTTGGCGCGCGTGGCGTTGATGCTCTGGGCAAGCTCGTCTCTGCGGCACCATAGACGGACCTCGTCGCAGTTCTTTGCGACGAGGCCGGAAAACGCGGTGCCCCAAGAGCCGGCGCCTATGACCGCGACGCGCCTCACTTGGCTACGCCCTCGTCATCGGCCTTGGGCGCCTCGCCCTTCTTATGGAAGCTGAACTCCTTTTCGGTGCCAGCCCTGAGCTTGGCGATGTTGGAGCGGTGCGCCCAAACCACCACGAGGCCAGCCGCCTCAACCACTGCGTCGAGCCCCAGGTTGGGTCCGTAGAAGAGCGCAAGCGCAAAGCCCACGACGGACGCCACGAAGATGGAGCCGATTGAGACGCGCTTGGTGAGGAAGGCGATCACGAAGAAGGTGCCGAGCAGGATGAGGCCCACCGGCCAGGCAAAGCCCAGCAGCGACCCCACGCCCACGGCGATGCCCTTGCCGCCATGAAAGCCCAGGAAGGGCGAGAAGATGTGCCCGCAGATGGCCGCGAGCATCACCAGCCCCACCGTCCAGGCGGCCGTGTCTGTGGGACTCATGGACGCTCCGCCCGTCACGAGGGCGGGAAATGCCGCCGTGGCCACGCCGCAGCACAGCGCGCCCTTGCCGGCATCCAGCAGCAGGGTAAAGGCGGCGGCGCCTTTGCCGATCTCGCGGGCGACGTTGGTGGTGCCGATGTTTCCCGAGCCGACCTTCTGGATGTCCACGCCCTTGGCGCGCGCGATGAGCTTGCCAAAGGGAATGCCACATACGAAGAAGGTGAGCACCAGGTAGATGACGAGCGCGATAAGGTTCATGCGAACTCCCCCACTAACCCCGGGCGCGGACTACTGCTTCTTGCGGAAGCGCAGGCGCATCGGCGTGCCCTCGAGGTTGAAGTTCTCGCGAAGGCGGTTCTCGAGGTAGCGCTTGAAGTTGTCGTCAACGAGCTCGGGGAAGTTGCAGAAGAAGGTAATGACCGGCGGCTTGTTGCCCGTCTGGTTGGCGTACTGGATGCGCAGGCGCTTGGGGCCGTCGGAGACGGTGTGGCCGCTCTCGCGCATCTGGGCCAGCAGGTTGTTGAGGGCGCCGGTGGGCACCTGGCCGGCGTGAGCCGCGCCCACGCGGTCCACAACGGCCCAGACCTTGTCGAGCGCGCGTCCGGTGAGGGCCGAGACACGAATGACGGGCGCCCAGGGGGCGAAGGTCATGCGGCGCGCGACGCTCTGCATGACGTCCTCGCGCTTCTCGTCGGTGTTGACGAGATCCCACTTGTTAAGCAGCAGGATGAGGGCGCAGCCACGCTCGATGGCGAGGGCGGCGATCTTCTGGTCCTGCTCGGTGACGCCCTCGGAGGCGTCGACCACGAGGAGGCAGACGTCGGCGTCGTCGATGGCGCGCAGGCCGCGGACGAGGCTGTAGTACTCGACGTCCTCATGGACGAGGTTGCGCTTGCGCATGCCGGCGGTGTCCACCAGGCGGTAGCGCCTCCCCTCGCGCTCCACCACGACGTCGAGCGCGTCGCGCGTGGTGCCGGCGACGTCGCTCACGATGGAGCGGTTCTTGCCGGCGAAGCGGTTGGTGATGGAGGACTTGCCAACGTTCGGACGTCCGATGATGGCCACGCGCAGGGCGTCGGCCGGATATACGGGTTCCTCGCTCGGCTCGGGAAGCGCGGCGACGACCTCGTCGAGCAAGTCACCGGTGCCGTGGCCATGAACGGCCGAGATGGGGCGGGGCTCGCCCAGGCCAAGGGAGTAGAACTCCCAAATGGTCTTCTCGTCGGAGGGGTTGTCGAGCTTGTTGGCCACGAGGAACACGGGCTTGCCGGCACGGCGCAGGATCTTGGCGACCGTCTCGTCCTCGTCGACGACGCCGGTGGTCGCGTCGACCACGAAGATGATGACGTCGGCCTCCACGCAGGCGGCCTGGGCCTGCTCGCGAATTCGGCTGGCGAAGACGTCGTCGGACTTCTCGCTTTCGATGCCGCCGGTATCGACCAGCGTGAACTCTCGGCCGTTCCAATCGGCCTCATGGTAGCTGCGGTCTCGCGTTACGCCACGGCTTTCGTGGACGATGGCGTCACGCTTTTGGGCAATACGGTTTACCAGGGTGGACTTGCCGACATTGGGGCGTCCGACGATGGCGACGATGGGCTTGGACATAGATACTCCTTGCTCGTATGTTCAAGGTTCAAAGTCTAGCATGGGAGTGGCGCCAGCCGCTTGCCGCCGCCCGTACCTCACGTTATGAGCAGAGGGCCTGAATGGCCGAAACGAGCTCCTCGATCTGCTTTGACGGTGTCGAGGCCCCGGCCGTCACGCCGATGCGATTGACGCCCGCAAACCAGCTCGCCTCAAGCTCCGCAGGGGTCTCCACGTGATAGGTGCGCTCGCAACTCTGCCTGCATATCTCGGCGAGCCGGGTGGTGTTGGCGGAGTTCTTTCCGCCGATGACCACCATCGCCTCGGAGGACTTGGCAAGCGTCGCGGCCGCCTGCTGGCGCTCGCTCGTTGCCTCGCAGATGGTGTTGACCACACAAACCTCAGCCACATGGCCTGTGAGGTAGCTCAGCACCTCGTCAAGCGTCGCCTTGGCCTGGGTGGTCTGCACAACTACGCCCACCTTCTTGGCAAGCTCGAGGCCCGCAAGTTCTGCCACGCCGGCAACGGCGACGGCACCTGGGGCATGACCGAGGATGCCCTCCACCTCGGGGTGGCCGCTCTCCCCCACCACGACGACCTGGTAGCCGCCCGCCTGCAGGCGCTCGGCGGCCTTGTGCGCGCGCTTGACGTAGGGGCAGGTGGCGTCCACAACCTCAAGGTCGTGCTCGCGGGCGGCCTGCTCCACGGCCGGCACCACGCCGTGGGTGCGCAGCACGAGGGTGGAGCCCGCGTCTTCGGGAACGTCTTCGGTCACGGTGACGCCAAGGGCCGAAAGCTCGCTCACCACCTGTGGGTTGTGGATGAGCGGCCCCAGCGTGCGGACGGGTCCCGAGGACTGGCCGGCGACTTTCTGCACGAGGTCGAGCGCCCTTTGGACGCCATAGCAGGCTCCGGCGTATTCGGCGACGGTTATCTGAGCCATTGGCTGCCTTTCGAACGTAGTTACCACAGGCCGGGATAGCGCTTTCGTAGGTCGTCGCGCAGCTCGTAGACGCGTTCCATGGCCACGCGCTCCATCTCGGCGAGCTTCTCCTTGCGGGAGCTGCCGGCAAGCTCGTCAAAGGCGATGGCCTCGCCTACGGCGATTCTTGAGTGGCGCCTGCGGGTCGGCCTGGTCTTGTAGGGGTCGGCCGCGCCCACCACGGCCGAGGGCACCACGTCGGCCTTGGCCATCTGGGCAATCATGGCAAAGCCGGCGTGGATCTCGACCTTTTGCTCGTCGCTCTTGATGCGCGTGCCCTCGGGGTACACGAGCACCCACTCGCCGCGGTTGAGGGCGTCACGGCAGGCCTTGAGGGCTTTGAGGTCAGCAGACCCTCGGTCCACCGGAATGCCGCCCATGCGACGGAACAGCCACCTGGCGGCGCCGATCTTCTCAAAGTCGAGCTTATAGAGGGGGCGCACGCGGACGCCGCGGCGCCATAGGGCCACGATGGTGACGACGGGCTCCACCATGGAGACATGGTTCATGACGAGCACCACGCCCCTGCCGCGGCTCTTGGCTATCTGCTCATCCAGGCCCTCGAAGCTCGAGGGGTAGAAGGCGGCCATGAAGGCCCAGATGACGTAGGCCACGAAGGCGTAGACGAAGCGAGAGGGCGCCGGGTAGTCCGCAAGGCCGTTCCGCACGAAATCATAGCCGCCCTGCCTGGCCGGCTTGGCGTCCTTGGGTGCCTTGGCCTTTTTGAGGGGCTTGAAGTCGGCATCAGCCTTTGCGGCGGCAGCGCTGGGATTCTCCTTGCCCCCGGTCGGCTCGCTTGCGACTGCTTCTGACTTAGAGTTGGCATCAGCCTTTGCGGCAGACATTTCGTCAGGCGTCGCAATCTGAGTAGGCTCGGTGTCCTCAAGCTGCTCTTTATTGCCCAACGTCATGCGCGGGCCTTGTCCATGAGGGCGCAGATCTGCTCGCAGACCTCCTCCACCGAAAGGGCGGTGGAGTCGATGTGCACAGCGTCCTCTGCAGGCTTGAGCGGGGAGGCCTTGCGCTCGGAGTCGGCCTTGTCGCGGGCGACGAGCTCGGCCTCGATGGCGGCGCGCTCGGCCTCGTCAACGGAAACGGCGTCGCCGCACGCGGTGTTGCCGCCATGGCGCTGGACGGTGCGGCGCAGGGCGCGGGCCGAGGGGTCGGCCGTGAGGAAGATCTTCACCTCGGCGCTGGGAAAGACGACGGTTCCGACGTCGCGGCCCTCGGCCACCACGTCGCCGCTCTCGGCGGCGTGGCGCTGGACCACGAGCATTGCGGCGCGAACGGCGGGCACGGCGGCCACGGCGGAGACGTTGGCGTCCACCTCGGGCGTGCGAATCTCGGCCGTGCGGTCGGCGCCGTCGACGAGGACCACGGAACCCTCGGGGCCGTTCTTGATCTGGATGTCCAGCACTCCCGCAAGCTCTCCCACGGCCACGGCGTCGTGAACGTCGATGCCGCGGCTGAGGGCGGCGTCGGTGACGGCGCGGTACATCGCGCCCGTGTCAAGGTAGGTGAGGTCGGCGCGCTTGGCCATGGCGCGGGCGACGGTGGACTTGCCGGAGCCGGCCGGTCCGTCAATGGCGATGATCATGGGTTCCTCCGTTTTGGCTGGTTGGTAATCAAAACTCGTTTCCGAGCATAAAAGTCAAGCTAAAAGACGTTGTGCAAAATCCTGGGCATAGACGCGTCAGCCGAACTACTGCTCCTCGACGTAGCAGTCGCTGCTCACGCTGTCCCTGGGGACAAAGCCCGCCTCGGCTCGTCGGCGCAGCTCGTCGGGCGTGAGGCCGGCCGTCTGCAGGGAGAGCCGTTGTCCGTTGGTGACGAAGACCTGCGAGGACACGTTGGGCACCACATGGTTCCAGAACAGCTCAACCGGCTCGTCGTAGACGGCGCCATAGAGGGCGCGCGTGAAGCCACCGTGGGTGACGCAGGCGGTCTTGCCGGGCAGGGTGGCCACGTAGTCAACGAAGGTGCGGGCGCGCGCGATGAGGTCCTCGAATGACTCGGCGCCCTCGGCGGCGATGGAGCGGCCGTCGCGGATCTCCCAGGGGAAGGCCAGGCCCATCTCGGGCAGCTTGTCCTTGACGATGCCCTCCACCTCGCCAAAGTTGATCTCGATGATGCGCTCGTCATCGATGACCTCAAGGCCGAGGCGGCTGGCGGCGTTGTCGGCGATGGCGTGGCAGCGCTTGAGCGGGCTCGAGATGATGCGGTCGGGCTTCCAGGCCACGAGGGCGTCTGCGGCGCGCGCGGCCTGCTCCCTGCCCTTCTCGGAAAGCTCGACGTCGAGGCGGCCGCTCAGCTGGCGCGAGATGTTGTACTCGGTCTCTGGGTGCCTCATGAACAGGATGCGTCCGTATTCAGCCACGTCTCTCCTATCTCGTCGCCGCGAGCAGCGCGGCCTTCTCAACCTCAGAGAGCATACGCCACTTGCCGCTCTCCACGCCACTGAGCGCGAGCGGGCCAAAGGTGTCGCGATGCAGGGCCAGAACCTCGTGGCCCACGGCATCGAGCATGCGCTTTACCTGGTGCTTCCTGCCTTCGTGGATGATAAGGCCCACGAGGCTCATGTCCTCTTTGGCGAGCCTCGCGCGCGAGCGGGGCGTGTTCTCGCGATAGGCGGAGACGAGCTGCTTGGCCAGCTCGTCGTCCATGGAAAGGCGTTCCACCTTGGCGGGCGCGCAGGGGCCGTCGTCGAGCGTGATGCCCGCTTCGAGCGTGTGGGCCTCCTGGTGGTTGAGCCTGCCTTTCACCAAAGCCACATAGTGCTTGTCCTTCTCAAAGGACGGATGGAGCAGGCGCTGGGCAACCTCGCCGTCGGTGGTGAAGAGCAGCAGGCCGGTGGTGTCGCGGTCGAGCCTGCCGACCGGGAAAAGCCCTGGGTAGAGGTCTGTGGGGACGAGCTCGGCCACACAGGGGCGGCCGGCCGGGTCGCTCATGGTGGTGACGTAGCCCGCCGGCTTGTTGAGGATGAGGTAGGCCGAGCCGTCGGCCAGGCGCACCTCTCGCCCGTCAACCGTCACGAGGTCCACACGCGGGTCCACTTTGCTGCCGAGCTCGGTGGTAACCTGGCCGTTCACGCAGACGCGCCCGGCCGTCATGAGGTTCTCGGAGCCACGACGACTCGCCACGCCCGCTCGCGCCAGGAACTTCTGCAGCCTCATCGGCACGACGCGCCCCTCGTTTTCGGGGGCTGGAACAACGCTGCACGGGGTGGCGCCATGCTTGGCGGGATTGTCGCCGGGCTTGGGACTGCAGGATTTGGAAACCTCGCGCGAGACCTTTGTTCCGGAATTGGCCGCGTTTCCTGTGCTGCCCTTGTCTTTCCTACTCGGCATCGTCGTCCTCGGGGGCCTCGGTCTCGGACCTACCGTCGCTCGACTCTGCCTCAAAAGCCTCGGCGTTAGAAAGCGACTCATCTACCTGCGGTTCATTGGCGTCTGCAGGCCCAGAGGAGGATTCGTCCCCAAACCCAGCTTCGTTGGTTGCCGAACCAGGCCCGAGCTCAAGCTCGTCCTCGAAGGGGTCGATGAGCTCGCGCTCCTCGTCTATGTCGGCGGCGGCCTCCTCGAGGGCGGGCTCAATGGAGCGGCCCGAGAGGCGCTCGCGAATGAACTTCTTGGACTCCTCGTCGGGGGCGAACTGCTCCAGGTCGGGTAGCTCGCGCAAGCTCTTGAGGCCAAACTTCTCCAGGAAGGACTGCGTGGTGGCGTAGCGGATGGCCTGGGCGCGCCGCGGGTCGCGGCCCGCCTCGCGCACGAGACCCTTGTCTACAAGGCTCGAGATGACGCCGTCGGAGTTGACGCCGCGTATGGCCTTGACGCCCTCGCGCGTCACCGGCTGGTGGTAGGCGATGACGGCAAGCGTCTCGAGCGCGGCCTGTGAAAGGCGGCGCGTGTCCCAGCTCATGACGAGGGCCTCAACCTGGTCATGGAAGGCCGGGTGGGTAAACAGCCGCCAGCCGCCTGCCACCTCGCGCAGCTGGAAGCCTCGGTTGGCATCGGAGTACTCGGCAGCAAGGTCTGCCAGGGCCTCGGACGCCTCACCTGGGGCGATGCCCAGGATGGACGCAAGGTCGGTGGCGCTCACCGGGTCGCTTGAGGCGAGCAGCATGGCCTCGATGGCCCCGCGAACGGAGCCTGCGTCTAGCTGGTCTAGTTCTTGCATCAGTATTCCTCCTCGAGCTGCGCCATCGTCGTCTCGTCGAGCTCGTAGGCGGGTGCGCCCTCAATGTGGTCGATGATGATGTCGCCGAAGACCTCTGACTGGGTAAGCGTAAGCGAGCCGAGCTTGTAGAGCTGCAGTATCGCGAGGAAGGTCACGACCACCTGCTCGGGCGTCGTCTGTCCGTCGAGCAGCTCGCTGAAGCTGAGGTGACCGCGTGAGCGGGTGACGCGGTCGACCGAGGCCACGGTGAGCGCCACTGGCAGGCGCTTTGGTGCGATGTGCTCCGCCTCAAGTAGGAAGCCCTCGCGACGGCTGTCGAGGTCAGCGCAGATGACGGCGAGGCCGCGCAGGGTGACCCCCTCGAGATAGTCGGGCATGGTGTGGAGAAACTCGGGGTCAGGCCCGGCCGTGCGCGGGTGCATGCGCGCCTCGGACTCCATGCGGCTGCCAAGGGCCGCCGCGGCGTTGCGGAACTGCTTGTAGGCGATGAGCCTGGCGATGAGCACCTCGCGCGCCTCGTCGGCCGTGAGGCCTTCGAGGTCCTCGTCGGGCTCCTCGTCCTCTTCGTGGCGCTTGGGGCCGTCCTCTGGAACGAGGGAGGCGGCCTTGATGTCAAGCAGGGTGGAGGCCACGAGCACGAAGTCGCTCGCCACGTCCAGGTCGAGCTCGCCCATGCGCTCCACCTCGGCCAGGTACTGGTCTGCGACCTCGGAGATGGAGATGGCCCCAATGTCCACGCGCTGCTTGCTCACCAGCTGAAGCAGCAGGTCAAATGGGCCGGAATAGGCCTGCGTCTGCACCCTGTAGCTCAAAACCACACCCCCATGAGAAGGTCGTAGAGGTTGCCGGCCGTAAGTTCGAGGTAGGTGCCCACAGGGTCAATCCCGAGCTTGGGCAGGGCGTAGAGCGCCACGATGAGAATGGGCATCGCGTAGTTCTGCACCTTGTAGTAGCTCTGCAGGGCCTCTCCCTCTAGGAAATAGCATACGACCTTTGAGCCGTCGAGCGGAGGCAGTGGTATGAGGTTGAAGAACGCCAGCAGCAGGTTCACCCACACGTAGCTGGAAAGCATGGTGCCGAGAAGCCCGTAGAGGGAAAGGCCGAAGGGCAGGCTGGTTGCGAGCACGCCGGCTCCGTCACCAAGGGAGACCCGGTAGAGCGCCTCCACCAACACGGCCCCCACAAGGGCCTGCGCGATATTGGAGGCGGGGCCTGCCAGCGCCACCAGCACCTCGTCACGCTTTCGGTTCTTGAAGCGGTAGGGGTTGTAGGGCACGGGCTTGGCGTAGGCAAAGACGAAGCCACCGGCGATGCCCATGATGAGCGGCAGGGCGATGGAGCCCACCGGGTCAATGTGGCGCGCGGGGTTGAGCGTGAGGCGCCCCGCCTCCTTGGCCGTGTCGTCGCCACAGAGGTGGGCCACATAGCCGTGCGCCACCTCATGCACCGTGGAGGAGAGGACGAGCATCGCCACGTTGATGACGATGGCTATCACGCGCAGGGCAAACGTTGTGCTCACGAGGCGTTCCCGCCCATGGCCTCTTCGATGGCGCTCGAGAGCTCGAGCCACTCTTCCTCAAGCGCCGGGATCTTCTTCTTGAGGGCGTTGTACTCGGCCATGGCCTCGTCGAACTTCTTGGGGTCGGCATAGAGCTCCTCGGAGGCCATGAGGGCCATGAGCTCGTCGTAGCGCTTGTGGGCGGGGTTGAGCGCGGCCTCCACCTCGGCCAGGCGCTTCTTGGTGGAGCGCAGGGCCTTGCTCTGGGCGTTTCTGGCCTCGGCCTCGGCGCGGCGCTGCTCCTTGGTCTTCACGTTGCGGCCGGCGGGCGCAGCCGGAGCGGCGGCCTTGCCGGGCTTTGCCTGCTTCTGCTGGGCGGCCTGAGCCTCCCCTGCCGCCGCGGTCTCGAGCTCGGCACGCTTGAACAGGTAGTAGTCGTAGTCGCCGTCGTAGACCGTGACCTGGCCGTCGCGCACGTCCACGACCTTGTTGGCCACGGCGCGCACGAGGTGCTCGTCGTGGCTGATGAGCAGGATGGTGCCGGAGAAGTCCATGAGGGCGCGCTCCAACACGTCCACCGAGTCGATGTCGAGGTGGTTGGTGGGCTCGTCCAGGCACAGCAGCGGGTCGGGCGCCACGAGCATCTTGGCGAGCGCCAAGCGCGCCCGCTCGCCGCCGGAGAGCACGCCCACGCGCTTCTCCACGTCGTCGCCGTGGAAGAGGAAGGCGCCCAGCAGGCGGCGCTCCTCCGAGCTCGTCCAGCCGGGGGCCGCCTCGTCCATCTCGCGCATGACGGTGTTGGCCTCGTTCAGGGTCTCGAGCTGGTGCTGGGCGTAGTAGGCGCTGGTGACGTTCTGGCCGAGCTCGATCTTTCCCGCGTCGGGCTTCTCAAAGCCGAGGGCGAGCTTCATGAGCGTGGACTTGCCGGCGCCGTTGGGGCCCACGAGCGCCACGTGGTCGCCGCGGTAGAAGGTGACGTCTGCGTCGGCGTAGACGAGGTTGTCGCCAAAGGCCTTGCGGACGTGCTCCACCTTGGCCACCATGTCGCCGGTGCGCGGCGGCTCCGGAAAGGAGAAGCTCACGTGCTTGGACTGTTCGGGCAGCACCACGAGCTCGCTCTTTATCTGCTCGATGCGCCTCATGCGCTCCTGGGCCTGGGCGGCCTTGGTGGGCTTGTAGCGGAACTTGTCCACAAAGACCTGCATGTGGGCGATCTCGCGCTCCTGGGCCGCACGCTTGGCGCGCAGCTGCTCCAGGTTGTCCTCGCGCTGCTTGAGGTAGCTGCTGTAGTTGCCGGTGTAGGTGGTGAGGCGGCGGTTCTCGAGCGCAGCCACGTGGGAGACGCAGGAATCCATGAAGGCGCGGTCGTGGCTCACGAGCAGCACGGCGCCGTCGTAGCCCGCCAGGAACTGCTCGAGCCACTTGACGCTCTCGAGGTCGAGGTGGTTGGTGGGCTCGTCGAGCAGCAGCAGGTCGGGGTGCTTGAGCAAAAGCTTTGAGAGCGCGATGCGCATCTGCCAGCCGCCGGAGAAGTCCTCGGCCGGCTTGTCGAGGTCCTCCACGGGAAATCCCAGGCCGCAGAGGATGGCGCGGGCGCGGCTCTCGAGCTCGTAGCCGCCCAGCCGGTCGAAGCGGTCCTGGGCGTGGCCATACTCCTCGAGCATTGCTTCGAGTCCGTCGTCTTCTCCGGCGTTGGCGATGAGGCCCTCGAGCTCAGAGATTCGCTCCCCCAGGCTGCGGATGTCAGTTGCCGAGGCCATGACCTCCTCGAGGGCGGTGTCATGTCCGGCAAGCTTGGTCTCCTGCTCCAGGTAGCCCACCGTGGTGCCCTTCTGGAAGCTCACGGTGCCTTCGTCTGCGGTCTCGGTGCCCATGACGATCTTGAGCAGCGTGGTCTTGCCGGCGCCGTTGGGGCCAACGAGCGCCCAGCGCTGGCCGGCGTTGAGCTGCAGCGTGGCTCCCTCGTAGAGGGTGCGGCCGCCGAACGACTTGGAAATCTTGTCTGCGAGAAGAATCACATTCGCTCCAAAGGCAGGCTTGATTGGTGGTTAGGAGAGGAAGAGTTCGAGGGCGGAGTGGGTGGCGACTGCTTTAGCGGAACTGGGGGTGACGCAACGGGCTCTCACACGTGTGAAAGTGGGCCATTCCACCTGCTCTTGGCCGCAACGGCCGCCGCGCGGTTTGCGACTAGTCCTGGGCGAGGTGGATGGCAAAACCGGCGATGTCGTCGGCAAAGTAGATGAGCTTGGTGGAGCCGTCCGGGTTGAGGGCGCGGGAGCTTTCGTTAAAGGCAAAGCCACGGGAGACGAACCAGTTCTCGGCGGCCTTGATGTCGTTCACGCCAAAGCCGATGTGGCCCTTCTCGCCACGGCCGCAGCCGCTCATGACCTCAACGAGGGTGCCGGAGAAGGCCGAGACGGGCGTGGGCACGGTCTCGATGCCGAGCAGGGTGCTGAAGAGGTCGGCGATCTTGCGGGCCTCCTCCGCGCTCGCGGCGTTGATGCCCACGTGGGCCACATGCAGGCCGAAGGTCTCGACGGGATTGACGTTCTCGCTCATGCTCTCCCCTGTTTCCGGCCCGAGGGCCTGTCCGGCCGGCGTCCCCGCCGCGGCGGCAGAGCGTGCCAGCATACAAAAAAGGCCGGAAGCGTTGCTCCCGGCCTTGTTCTTTATGGTGGAGAATAGGGGGTTCGAACCCCTGACCTCGTGACTGCCAGTCACGCGCTCTCCCAACTGAGCTAATTCCCCGAAGTGGTGGGCGATACAAGATTCGAACTTGTGACCCCATCCGTGTGAAGGATATGCTCTACCCCTGAGCCAATCGCCCACTCGGGCTGCGTCGCAGCAAAAGAGATACTAACACAGACTTTCCCAACGTCGCAAGAAGAAATTTTAGAAACTCTTGAGCGACTTTTCCAAGGCGTCGGCGTAGTACACGCTTGCGGCGAAAAGCGCGAGGTTAATGGCCGAGCAGAACATGTCGCTGCTGAGCAACTGAGCGCTCGAGACGGCCCAGACAAGCGTCGGCGCAAAGCCGAGGACGCTCAAAACGAGGCCAATGATGCCAAGCCTACGGAAGACCGCGAGCTTCTCGGTGCTCGAGAGCGCAGCCTTGCCGTAGCGTCCCGTCACGACGAGATAGAGGCCCACCAAGGCAATGAGGCCCCCGGTCACCACTCGCCTCACGGAGGGCTCGTCGGTGACGGCAAAGCCGCCGTTGAACACCACGGCAAGCCCACTTAGCACGCGCAGCGCACCCCACACGAACATGATGAGCACGTAGCCCTCAAACAAGCGCTGGAGCTTGCGAGACTCTTCGTCGAACGCCGGCACTGGCACCGGAGAATCCCTCTCCCCCGTCGTACGGGAGCAAGCGGAAGTTGATGGGTTGGTATTCTGCTCCCCCGCCGGAGGCACAGCAGAGTCCGTCTTACAAACATCAACAGAACAGGCGTCACAAGCCGTTGGAACGACGGCTGCTCGTCTGCTGCCCACCGCATTGTTCGTCGCGGAGCCGGGATCGCTGTTCATATGGGTCGCAGCATTCGATTGCGGCGAGCTATCTCCTGTTGCGTCTCCCCAACCAGCGCTCACTTCTAGGGATTCCCGGGCCTCTTGATTCAATTCGTGAATTAGCGCTCCGGTGAGCAAGATCGTGATGCCCTCGGAGAGGATAGTGAGTATGTTTGCCTGTACAAGACCGAAGACGAGGTTGAGGACGCACAGGACAAGCATCACGCGGCCGACGGCCAGCGCATGCCGCGAGAAGCCCTTCCAAACGCCGATGGCGCCAAGCCCAAAGGCGAGACCCGCCAGCACCAGAAGCACGTAGATAACCCAGCCAGCTATGACGAGCAGGCCAACGTTCACGGTGAACCCAAGGACGGGCATGGTGAGCGCCCGGAAATTGGCCAATGCAAAGAAATTGACGCTCACATGGCCGAGCAAGGCTAGGGTGATGAGCGAAGTGAGAATGTGCCACACGAGGTAACCGATGGCAAACGGTTTCAACATTGAGGGCTTGAAGCCCGCTTTCTCCCCCATGGCACACCTCCCGTCTGCACTTGCTTGGGCCTTGTATACCCAAAAACTCCGCTTGAGGCTAAGACCAGCTTAAGTGGCCTTGGCGAGAAGCCAGGCCGCATGAGAACCGCGCAACCGCTCTCTTCTGATGCGGCTGACCTCCAGCTTGCATGAAAAAAGCCCCGCACGAAAGGCGAGGCTTTTAATTTTGGTGGGCCCAGCAGGATTCGAACCTGCAACCCAGGGATTATGAGTCCCCTGCGCTAACCGTTGCGCCATGAGCCCGTATAAGAAAAGCGGCGACCGAAGCCGCCGCTCTAATTAACATGGTGGAGAATAGGGGGTTCGAACCCCTGACCTCGTGACTGCCAGTCACGCGCTCTCCCAACTGAGCTAATTCCCCGAATTGGTGCGAGAGAGATACTACCAGAACCGACCTCACCCGCAACCGAGAAATTTCAAATCCGCCTGATTTTATGAACGAAATATGAACGTCCGAGGTAACGGGGTTGCTCTGGAGCGGACGTCGGAAGGCACCTCTGAGTAGTGCCTTCGAGCTGGTGGCGTGAACGTAAGGCTTGTCCAGACAATGACACGGACAAGGCCGCATTTCCGTAACCCCAGGGCCCGCCCATTCAACTCCAATACAGCCGCTACGCAACAACTCAGCCGTTACCGTCCAGGCTGGCCACGCGGCAACTCAGCCGCCGCCACAGGTCTGGCCGCAGCATAGCTCGAACTCTACCGCCCGAGCTGGTGCACTTCCTCGATGCCCTTGTTGGCGGCGTCCTCGTCAAGGTAACGGCCATGGGAATATTCGAGTGTGCCGTCCTTGCCAAGGGAGACGTCCCAGGCGCGCGGGACGCCCGTGGGGACGTTCACGCCGGAGATGTCGCCAGGACTGATGCGGTCAATGCTCATCATGATGGCGCGCACCGCCGAGCCGTGGGTGACCACCAGCACGCTCTCCCCTGCTCTAAGGGCAGCTTCCACGTTGTCCACCCACCAGGCAGCGAGGCGCGCGCGTAGGTCCTTGAGCGATTCTGAGCGTATTTCGGACGGCATTGGCCGTCCGTAGCCGTCGTCCACCTGGTAGCGGACGTCGGCTGCCTGCAAGGCTAGCTCGTAATCGCCGCACGCGGGCGGCCTCACCTCATAGGAGCGGCGGTAGATGACGAAGAGCTTCTCGCCCACCTCCTTGCGCACCTCGGGGCGCGTACGGCCTTGGAAGCTACCGTAGTGGCGCTCATTGAGGCGCCAGGTGCGCCGGACGTCGACGCAAGCGAGTCCTGCCGCGGATATCACGATGTCGGCCGTCTCGATGGCCCTCCCCAGCACGCTCGTGAAGCAGCGCGTGGGCGCAAGCCCGCTCTCGGCAATCAGGTTGCCGGCATTGGCGGCCTGCTCCCGTCCGCGCTCGGTGAGCGGGACGTCCGCCCAACCGGCGAACTTGTTGATGGCGGGGTCGGTCCAGGCGCTCTGGCCGTGGCGCATGACGATGAGCGAAGCTCCTCTAGGCACGCAGCTCGCCTACAAACTTAGCAAGGCGTTCAAGGCCAAGCTTGAGGCTGTCGTCGCTCACGCAATACGAGAGACGCACGAAGCCCTCGGTGCCAAAGCAGGTGCCGGGCACGAGCGCCACGCCGGCCTCGCGAATGGCGCGCTCGCAGAACTCCTCGGAGCCCAGGCCCAACTCGGCGATGCTCGGGAAGGCGTAGAAGGCGCCGGCCGGCTGGGCGAGCGGAAGGCTCATCTTCTCCAGCGCCTCGCAGACGGTGGCGCGGCGGCGCTCGTAGGTGGCACTCATCTCGGAGATGTCAAGCCCCAAGGCCACGACGGCGGCGTCCTGCACAAAGGCCGGAACGCTGGAGACGAGATACTGGTGCATCTTCTGAATCTCGCCCTTGAGCGCAGGGGCGGCGGCGAGCCACCCCAGACGCCAGCCGGTCATGGACCAGGGCTTGGAGAAGGAGTCCACCACGACGGTCTGCTCGCGTAGCTCGGGGTGACGGACGGCAAAGCGCTCGTAGCCTTCGTCGTAGGCAAGGCGGTTGTAGACGTCGTCGCAGACGACGAAGAGCCCATGCTCGGCGGCCACCTTGGCTACGGCGTCAAGGGACTCGCCCGTGTAGACGCAGCCCGTGGGGTTGTTGGGGCTCGTGATGACGATGGCCTTGGTGCGCGGGCCTACAACGGCCTCGAGCTTCTCGCCTTCCAGCTGGAAGGCATCGCCCGAGGTATCGAGGTAGACGCAGCGGCCGTGGGCCGCGCGAACGATGGTCTCGTAGAGGCCGAAGGCCGGCACGGGCACAATGACCTCGTCGCCGGGATCCAGCAGGCTCATGAGCGTGGCCGAGAGCGCCTCGGTGGCGCCACTCGTCACGATGATCTCCTCGGGCGCAAAGGGCAGGCCCTGCCCGCCCATGTAGCTGCTGAGCGCCTCGAGCAGCTCGGGGCGACCGTTGTTGGGCGGGTAGTGCGTGAGGCCGCGGGCGAGCGACTCGGCCACGGCGGCGCGGACGGGCTCGGGCGTGTCGAACTCGGGCTCGCCCAAGGTGAGCTTCACGCAGCCTGGCGTCTGGTTCGCCAGGGCCGTGAAGCGCCTGATGCCGCTCGTGGCGAGCGCCGCTAGGTCAGTGTTTGTGGAGAGCGCCATGCGTGCTTCCTAGGCGCGCTGGGCAAGCACGAGCTCGGCTACCTTGGCGGCAGCCTCGGCGAGGGGCACCTCGGTGCGCTCGCCGGTGGCGCGGTCCTTGAGCTCGCAATTGCCGTCCTTGACGGCGCGCTTGCCAAAGACGAGCTGGTAGGGGAAGCCCATGAGGTCGTTGTCGGCGAACTTGACGCCCGGGCGCTCCTTGCGGTCGTCCACGACGACCTCGATGCCGGCCGCGGCGAGCTCGTCGATAACCTTGCAGGCAGCGGGCCACACGAGCTCGTCGTTCACGTCCAGCGGCACCACGGCAACCTCGTAGGGGGCCACCGATACCGGCCAGATGATGCCGTTCTCGTCGTTGTGCTGCTCCACGATGGCGGCCAGGGTGCGCGAGACGCCCACGCCGTAGCAGCCCATCTCGAGCGGCTTCTCGCGTCCGTCCTCGTCCATGAAGGTGGCGCCCATGGCCTCGGAGTACTTGGTACCGAGCTGGAAGACCTGCGAGACCTCGATGCCGCGGGCGGCCGCGAGGGGCTTACCGCAGTGCGGGCAGGGGTCGCCGGCCACGACGGTCACGAGGTCAGCCCACTCGTCCACCTCAAAGTCGCGGCCCGGGCAGGCGCCGGTGAAGTGGTAGTCAACCTCGTTGGCGCCCACGGCCCAGCTCTTGGACGCGCGCAGGCTTTCGTCGCAGACCAGGCGCAGGCCCGCCGGCAGGTTCACCGGGCCGATGAAGCCCTTGTGCAGGCCGTACTGCTCGAGCTCCTCGTCGGTCATCATGCGATAGCCCTTGCCGAAGACGTGCTCGGCCTTGCAGTCGTTGAGCTCGTGGTCGCCGGGGACGATGACCAGGACGGGCTTGCCCTCGGCGTCGATGAGGGCGAGGGACTTGCGGGTGCCGTTCTCGGGGAAGCCGAAGAACTCGGCCACCTTGGCGATGGTGCCCATGCCGGGCGTGGAGACCTTCTCGAGCGTGCCGTCGCCCGGGCCCTCGGTCACGGCCACCTTGGTGGACGCGGCCTCGTCGTCGGCCGCGAAGCCGCACTCGTCGCAGTAGACGAGGCTCGCCTCGCCGGCGTCTGCCAGGGCCATGTACTCGACGGAGGTGTCGCCGCCGATCTCGCCGGAGTCGGCCACGACGGGCAGGGCCTTAACGCCGCAGCGCACGCAGATGTTGGCGTAGGCCTCCTTCATCTTGTCGTACTCCTCCTGCAGGCTCTCCTTGTTGGCGGAGAAGCTGTAGGCGTCCTTCATGATGAACTCGCGGCCGCGCATGAGGCCGTAGCGCGGGCGGAACTCGTCGCGGAACTTGTCCTGGATGTGGTAGAGGTTCACGGGGAGCTGCTTGTAGCTCTTGAGCTCGTTGCGCACGAGGTCGGTGACGGTCTCTTCGTGGGTGGGGCCGAGGACGAACTCGCGCTCGTGGCGGTCGTGGAAGCGCACGAGCTCCTTGCCGTAGGCATCGATGCGGCCGCTCTGGCGCCAGAGGTCGGCGTCGACCATGATCGGCATCATGAGCTCCTGGGCGTCGTGCGAGTCCATCTCGTCGCGCACGATGTTCTCGATCTTCCGGATGGAGCGCCAGGCCAGCGGCAGGTAGGTGTAGAGGCCGGCAGCCTCCTTGCGGATCATGCCGGCGCGCAGCAGTAGGCGGTGGCTCGCAAGCTCGGCGTCGGCCGGGTCCTCCTTGAGCGTGGGGGCGTACAGGCGGCTCATCA
>CAVJWS010000009.1:0-34731 GCA_963653485.1 Prevotella sp. CAG:279 | reverse complement strand
CTGCGGGACAGTATGGCACGTGTCTTTACACCTGACAAGACACCTGTATAGACAGCATGACTTTGTAACAATCGAGGCACGCCCGCCTCGCCGAGGCCCTATTCTTCGACGACGTGACAGGCGGGCAACCATCCCGGTTCCTGAGGTATGTCCGGGATTAGGCTCCTGGAATCAGGCAAGAACGAGGCATCCAACTTGCTTACCGGCCAGGTCGACGCTGCTCCAAAGACCATTCAACCTTCATGTCCTGCATCGGGTCCCGATGCGTATGCGGCGGGCTTTTCTGCATCTTTTTGCTCATAGATGATGCAGAAAACGAGCCGATGAGGCAGATTCGCGCTGCCTTTCGAGCGTCTCTCGCATCTCGGCGGCAAAAGAAAAGGCGCAGGCGCCCTTTTCGAGGCACCTGCGCCTGTTGAGGTCTTCCTACTTAATGCAAACGATTAGGAGCCTCTTCGCCCGTGGTCTCGCGGCTTATGCGCGCGGCGGGGGTCATGCCAAGCTGCAGGGCGTCGTACATCTCTTGGCTGAGCGAGCCATCGGTGGGCGCAGTCCACGCGCCGCCAGCTTCCTCGTTGGCCTTCTTGGTGGCCGCTTCGATGACCTTGGTCGTCTTCTTGTTGCCACTGAGCGCTTCGGTGATCATCTGCATATAGGCGCGGCGCCCATCAAGCGTAAGGTGAATGCCGTCTTCGCCCACCCAGTCATCGTGACCATCGCTATAGGATTCCCAGTCAATCACGTTGATGTTGTCATGCTTGGCGGCCACCTCGTTAATGGTTTGGTTGGTGGTGCGCTGCCACGAGGCGGGCACGCGGTTGGTGATAATCCAGATGGTGCGCTCAGACCCAATGTCCGCAACGAGGGCTTCCAGCCCATCGGCGTCAAACGAGCCGTTGGTGCCCAGGGCGATGATGACGTTGCTGCCCACCTCATTGCGATCGCGATAGTAGTCATAGACGGTTTGTCCCACGTCAATCTGACGGTTGCCACAGGCATCGAGGCAGCCACCGGGGTAGGCCTCGTGGAAGAGGTCGGTCAGGCCAATGGAGACGGAGTCGCCAATCATGAGCGGCTCATAGCCAGTGACCTCGACGTCCCCGTCGTCAGAGCCATCGTCTTGTGAGCTTGTGGTGCTGGCATCCGCCGAACCAGTGTCGCCAGAGTCGCTTGAGCTGGTAGTTGCCAGCGTACCTTCTGAGACGCCTCCCGCAATGTCCGCGTTAGTAAGCAGGCCTTGGCTGGTGGCATCTGGCACCAGTGCAAGAGCGGTGCTGGCAGAAGCAAGAAGCACCACGCAGGCAGCTGCGATAATCTTGACACGCCGCAGGCGCGGGCCGGCCAGTTCGCCTGCGCGCCAGGCATGGAAGGTACGACCCAAGGCGCCATGGCGCAGCGGGTTCTCGACAAAGCGGTACGAGAGCTCGGAGATGGCCACGATCAGCGCCAGCTCCAGCACAACCTTTACGGGGCCGGGATTACCGGCGTTGGCGGGATTCATAAGAAGTATGAGCGGGTAGTGCCACAGGTAGATGCCATACGAACGCGTACCCAGCCACACGAGGGGCTTGGCCGAGAAGATGCGGCAGAGGGCAGAATCCGGAATCGTGATGGCAGCAATGAGCGCCGCGGCGCATACCGAGGCGAGCACGAGGCCGCCGCGGTACCAAAACGCATGCGTGCCTGAAATGCAGACGGCCATAATCACAAGGCCCGCCAAGCCAACAAAACCTGCGATGGTCATACGCTGCTTTTGCCCGGCGCTCATACGCTCGGGGCTACTTTTGGAACTCGTGGTATAGGCAGGCCAGATGAGCGCGAGCCATGCGCCAATGAGCAGCGAAAACGCACGCGTGTCCGTACCGTAGTACACGCGGCTGGGGTCACCGTCGGGGTTGTACATCACGATCATGCCAAGCGCCGATGCGCAGGCCAAGGCCAAGCAAATGCGACGAATGCCACGATGGTTTTCGCCAGCGCGCGAAAAGCCAAGCATAACGAGCGGCCAGATGAGATAGAACTGCTCCTCGATGGAGAGCGACCAGAAATGCAAAACGGGGCTGGGCTGCGCAATGGCCTCAAAATACGACTGCTGGCGGAAGATATACCACCAGTTGGTAAACCAGAAAAGCGCAGGGAACAGGTCTGTCTTGAGCTTGTAGAGCAGGGTTTGGTTGGCAAACCACGCGATGACGGCAGTAACAACGACTACGAGCGCAATGGCGGGGAAGAGGCGCCGTATGCGGCGAATCCAGAAGCGCTTGAGATCGATGCCACCCGTCTCGGCAATCTCGACGCACAGGATGCCCGTGATAAGAAAGCCGGAAATTACAAAGAACACCGTGACGCCCACAAGGCCGCCAGGGGCCCAAGGAAGATTGAGATGGTAGGCGAGCACGGCAATGACGGCGAGCGCGCGCAGGCCGTCAACGCTGGGCAAATAGCGACGCTCAATCGCGCGGCGACGAGGCGTTGGACGCGTAGGCCTTGCGGCAGGCCGGGACGCAGCTTTGGCCTCGGTGGAGGCGGCGTTCTCGCCTTGTTGTGCGTTCTGCGATTCCTCGTATGTTTGCATGCGTTTCTCCAGCTATTCAGCTTTCTTTCTTTTTTCTGATTGTAGTATTTGGGCAACCACCCCCCCGCAAACCGAAAAGTGCAAAAAGGACGGACTCCCTTCCCTCGGGCCTCGTAAACAAAGAACCACGCATTACCAGTCAGATTGACACGGCGCTAAAACGGAGCTGATGAGCCATCCACGCATCGTAAGTGGCAGCCTTACTCAAGAGCTGCATGTCTGTCGCCGCTTCCATGGCCATACGAACGCGGCCGCGCCACCGTCGGCCTCGGCGTCGTCTTGGACTGCGCCATGGTCCTCGGCATAGACTTCGTCCTCACCGTAAGGGGGAGGTCAGCGTAAGTCACCCGGAAGCCGTCTCCCATTTGAGAAACATCTCCCCCGAGACAGAGAGGCGGTTATCGCTTCTGAAGTAGCAGCACAAAAAGGCCGGCCGAAGCATCAAACACTTCGGCCGGCCTTTTTCGCACTCCAAGCTCTTTTCACTAGGGCATCGCGCAGCACGCACATAAATTATTGCGCCTTCTCTAAAATATTGTTGTCAGACTTGTTGTTAATGTATTATGCTATCTGCAGCTTGTCAAACGTAAATCGATAGGCAGGAGGAGCCATGAGCAACAACCCCATTGCATCCCGCAGGACAATAGCTATTTGGGCCTGCAGGATTTCGGCGGCGATCATGTACGCCCTTGCGTTTGTGATGCTGTGCATGACCATTGGCTACCTCATGGGAGTGGTACGCGATTGGGCGGAGCACCCGACCGCAAGAGGGCCCAGGCTGTGGTCGCTGTTTATGGAGGGCGGGTTCGTTCCCGTGTTCTTCCTGCTAGGCCGCGTGTTTGCATCCATCTCGGGCCCGGGCTCGCCCTTTAGGCTCTCCCAATCGGTGCGCCTCGGAATCGCCGGTGCAATCACGGTGGCCTACGGCGCCATCGGCGAGTTCATGCCCCCATACATCAACAGCCTCCCTATCACGCACTACGACGTCGAGCCGCTTTCATCCCAGTACCCCGGCCTCTGGCTGGCCTTTGTTGCTCTCGGGCTCTTCCTCGTGTGCCTCGCCATCGTATTCCGCTACAGCGATGCCTTGTTCGAGGACTCTGATAACATCCTTTAGGTCGCTTGGTTCGACCTTTGATATAGGAACGGAAAGACCATGCCAATCGTCATCAATCTCGACCGCGTGATGGTCGAGCGCAAGATTACCTCCGTTGAGCTCGCCGAGAAGATCGGCATCTCAACCGTCAACCTCTCCCGCATCAAGACCGGCAAGATCAAGGGCATGCGCTTCTCCACGCTCGAGGCGATGTGCCAGGTGCTGCGCTGCCGCCCCGGCGACATCATCGACTACGTGAGCCCCGAGGAGCAGCAGGACGAGTCCCGCCTGGGCGAGATTGTGGAGCGCAACTACGACTAGCCGCGTCGCGGCCATGCAGCAAACGAACCCGTGCTACTTCAGCGCTACGCCGTCGGACCAGTTGCCGTCCCGCTTGGCGGCGAGGTTGCGCAGGTTGGTGATGGTGGCCTCCATGCCGTGGGGCGCGTAGCCGTCAAAGGCGGAGAGGTCCTGCGGGATGTAGGCCGCAAGGCTCATCTCGGCCGTCTGCTGCGGGTTTGTGGGCGCCGGACCCGGCGTGGCCACGTAGGCGCAGACCTTGGCGCCGCGCGAGCCAAGCTTCACCTCGTACTCGCTCGCGGGCTCGTCCGGGCGCTCGGCGCGGGCGTCGCGGCTGCTCCAGGCAAGCTCGTAGCCGGCGATGGGCAGCTGCGTGAGGGCGAAGTCGAACAGCGGTTGGCTGTCGGTGCGCAGACGCACCTGCCCGCCCTCGCACAGGACCTCGCGGTAGTCCATGAGGCGCTCGAAGTTCACGGTGCGCTTGTGGCTCTCCTTCTTACGCGGGAACGGCGTGGGAAAGTTGAGGTAGATGCACGAGAGCTCGCCGGGGGCGAACATCTCGGTGATGCGCATGGCACTGCCCGGGACGAAGATGACGTTGGGCAGGCCGTTCTCGTAGCCGGTCTGCGCGGCGTGGGCCATACAGATTGGCTCGGCGTCCATGCCGATGAAGAGCACCTGCGGCTCGCGCCTGGCCATCTCCACGGTGAAGGCGCCGTGTCCGCAGCCCAGGTCCAGACGGACCTCGCGGAAGGGCTCCTCCCCCACCGGCGCGCAGGCCCAGGCCCACTTGCCGGCCCAGGCGTACGGGTTGGTCTCGAGCGCGTCGGCATAGCGCTCGAGGCGCTCCTCGAGCACGAAGTTCTTGGGCAGGCGGACATGCAAGCTACGCATGGGGTTCCTCTTGGCTCACAGGCGGGACGGACGAGTTCGCTGCGCGGCCGATCGGCCAACGCACAACGCAACCAATTCTGCCGTGCAGCAACGAGGCCATGCAGCGCCCCGGCCAAACACCAGCAAATCGGGATAAACGGGACACGCAAAACAAAACGCGCCCGCGGGCTCCCCTAAGCCTGCGGGCGCGTTGCCGTATGGAATGGCCCCAACCGCGCGGCACGCGGCTGGGGCCGGAAGAACACTAGCGATTCCTGCCCGGCGCTCGCACGTTCGTCTCGCGATACCAAGGCGCGAGCAGCGCAACGTACACAATGGCCGGCACGCCGCACCTACCATACGGGCGCAGGGGCACCAACGCCGCAGGGAGACTACCTACGCCTCCCTGCGGGTTAGGGCAATTGCTACTCGTTGTCGCCGGCGGTCATCTGGGTCGCGGAGAGCTCGCCCTCGGAGGCAGCGGCGGCCTCGGGCCACACCCAGCTGGTGAACTCGGGCACGTCGTAGCCCTCGTCCACGGCGAACTGGAAGGCGTCCTCACGGAACTGCTCCCACTCGTCGATCTTGGCGGCGTACTTCTCGGCGTCGACCATGCGCAGCGCGTCGGCAGCGAGGGCCCAGCGGTCCATGTTGTTGAGGCGCAGCATGTCGAACGGCGTGGTGGTGGAGCCCTTCTCCTCGTAGCCGTGGACGTTCCAGGCGTCGTGGCCCGGACGGTTCCAGATGAGGCGACGGACGGTGCCGGCATAGGCGTGGAAGGCGAACAGGACCGGCTTCTCGCCGTTGCCGAAGAGCTCGACGAACTGCTCATCGGAGATGGCGAGGTCGTTGTCGCAGACGTTCTGGATCTTCAGCAGGTCAACGACGTTGACGAACTTGGCCTTGACGCCCTCGGCCTTGAGCATGTCGAGCGCGGCCAGGGCCTCGAGGGCCGGGACGTCGCCGCAGGTGCCCAGGACGATGTCGGCGTCGGCCAGGCTATCGGCGCTGCTGGCCCACTTCCACTCGGCCACGCCGACCTCGAGCTCGGCCTTGGCCTCGTCGACGGTGAGGAAGGTCGGGGCGGGCTGCTTGCCGCAGAAGATGGCGTTCACGCAGTTCGTGGACTGGTACACGCGCTCGGCCACGGCCAGGGCCATGTTGGCGTCGCAGGGGTAGTAGGCGTTGACGACGTGGGTGTCGTTGGCCTTGTTGAGCAGGACATCGATGAAGCCGGGGTCCTGGTGGGAGAAGCCGTTGTGGTCCTGGCGCCAGACGTGGCTGGAGAGCAGGATGTTGAGGCCGGCGATGGGCTTGCGCCACGGAATCTCGCGCACGGTGGCCTCGAGCCACTTGCAGTGCTGGTTCACCATGGAGTCAACGACGTGGATGAAGCTCTCGTAGGAGCTCCAGACGCCGTGGCGGCCGGTGAGCACGTAGGCCTCGAGGAAGCCCTCGCACTGGTGCTCGGAGAGCTGCTCGACGACCTTGCCCTGCGGGGCGAGGAGCTCGTCGTTGTCGGCGTCGGCGTAGTAGCCGCCCTCCCACTGCTTGACGGTGTACTTGTAGGCGTCCTGCAGGCGGTTGGAAGCGGTCTCGTCCGGGCCGAAGATGCGGAAGTTCTCCATGTTGTTGGCCAGCACGTCGGCGGTGTAGGCGCCGAAGACGCGGGCGGCCTCGGTGGAGCCCCAGCCGTGGCCCTTCTCGGCAACCGGCACCTCGTGGGCGTGGATGTCGGGCAGGACGAGGTCCTCGCGGACAAGGCCGCCGTTGGCGTTGGGGTTGGCGCCGATGCGCAGGTCGCCCTTGGGCATGAAGGCGGTCACCTCGGGACGGACGGCGCCCTTCTCGTCAAAGAGCTCCTCGGGCTGGTAGGACTTGAGCCAGCCGCGCAGGACGCGGAAGTGCTCGTGGGTGTCCTTGGCGGAAGCCAGCGGCACCTGGTGGGCACGCCAGGAGCCCTCGGTCTTCTTGCCGTCGATGTGCTTGGGGCAGGTCCAGCCCTTGGGGGTGCGGAAGACGATCATCGGGTAGACCGGGCGGGTCTCGTCGCCGGCCTCGGCGTTGGCCTTGATGTCGCAGATGTCGTTGAAGACCTCCTCGAGCAGGGCGGCGAAGCGGGCGTGGATGGAGGCGTGGGACTCGTTGTCAAAGCCGGCCACGAAGAAGTGCGGGTCGTAGCCCATGCCCTCGAAGAAGCTGGTGAGCTCCTCGTCGGAGATGCGGGAGAGGATGGTGGGGTTGGCGATCTTGTAGCCGTTGAGGTGCAGGATCGGCAGCACGATGCCGTCGGTCTTGGGGTTCACGAGCTTGTTGGACTGCCAAGAGGTGGCCAGCGGGCCGGTCTCGGACTCGCCGTCGCCAACCACGGCGACGCACAGCAGGCTCGGGTTGTCCATGATGGCGCCGTAGGCGTGGGACAGGGTGTAGCCAAGCTCGCCGCCCTCGTGGATGGAGCCGGGGGTCTCGGGGGCGTAGTGGCTGGGGATGCCGCCCGGGTAGGAGAACTGGCGGAAGAACTTCTGCAGGCCGGCCTCGTCATTGGTGATGTCGGGACGGATGTCGTAGTAGGTGCCGTCGAGCAGGGACTGCGCGGTGCCGGCCGGGCCGCCGTGACCGGGGCCCATGAGGAAGACGGCGTTCTGCTGGTGATCGGCGATGAGGCGATTGACGTGGCCGAACAGGAAGTTCACGCCAGGGGTGGTGCCCCAGTGGCCAACGAGGCGGTGCTTGACGTCGGGACGGCCGAAGTCACGGGTCTCGCCGGTCTTCTCGTCGGTCCAATCCGAGCGCATGAGCGGGTTGGAGCGGAGGTAGATCTGGCCGACGGACAGGTAGTTGGCCGCGCGCCAGTACAGGTCGACGCCCTCGAGCTCCTTCTCGGAGACGGGGCCCTCGATCTTCTGCCAGGGGGTGCCGATGACGGGATGTGCCATTGTGCCTCTCCTCTTCCTGCGCAACCTCGTTGCGCGTCGCTTGCCCCGTTGCCGGGGCGCCTGCGTGCCTTGGGTTGGCCGGGGCTCCTTGGCGCGGGTTGTGCCCCTTCCGCGCCTGCGGCCCCGCGCCCGCCGGGCACGCTCTTTGACTGACCGGCTCGGAGTATAGAGGGGTAAATCGTTTTACCCACATGCGAAAGCAGTTTCCTTATGGCCCCGCTAAGCGTTTAACTCCGCCAGCGGTATGTTTTTAGCCGTGAGCGGTAGGGAATACGAACGTTTGGGGACGAGTTAACTAGTGGCCCGCGCGGCGGGCTTACCCGCGGTTTGCAAAGGGCTAGCGATTTGCGGAGAGCGGGCAGACGGGCGCATGTGCGCAAGCTTGCGAGGCGGGCGGCTTGGCCGCGGAGGAGCGGTCAGGGTCACGCGACGAGTACCGGAAATCGCAGCAAGCCTGTACTAGTCCGGCACACCGCAGTCCCAACCCAGCAGAATACTCCCCTACAACGCTCGGACGCTGTCCTTGAGGACGAGCTTGGGGTTGAGGACCATCTCGTCCGGACCGCCGAGCTCGCCGGTCTCGGACTCGGCGATGCGGGTGAAGAGCAGCTCGAGCGCGGCCTGCGTAAGCTCGGGAACGTTTTGCTCGATGGAGGTGAGCGCCGGCTCAAAGAGGACGTCGGCGGCCGAGTTGTCGTAGCTCACCACGCTGAGGTCGCGAGGAACGCGCAGGTCGTTGGCATAGAGGCGCTTGAGCAGGCCCAAGGCGATGTTGTCCGAGCTCGCAAAGACGGCCGTGGCGTCGGTTTGGACGAGCTTGCCCGCCGCCTCAAAGGCGCTCTCGATGTAATACTCGCTGCTCAGCACGTAGTCCGGGTTCATGGGTAGACCCGCCTCGCCCATGGCGCGGGCATAGCCGTCCAGGCGCTCGCGCCCGGTGTTGGAGTTGGGGTTGACGATGCAGGCGATGTGCCTGTGGCCGTGCTCAAGCAGGTGGCGCGTGGCCAGGTAGCCGCCCATCTCGTTGTTGAAGCGCACCTTGTCGCAGAAGAGGCCCTCGATGAAGCGGTCGACCATCACGAAGGGCGTGGGCAGATGGCTCAGGTCTGCGAGCAGCTGGTTGTCGGTGGCAAACTCGTCCGAGACGACGATGAGCAGGCCGTCCACCCCTCGGTTGATGAGCAGGCGCACGAGCTTGGCGTCGTTCTCGGGGTTGTCGTCCGAGTTGGTGATGATGAGGGCGTATCCCCTATCACGGCACCTGAGCTCGATGTTCTTGGCGAGCGAGGCAAAGAACCGGCTCTCGATGTTGGGGATGATGAGGCCAATGGTGCTGGTGTGCTGCATCACCAGGCTGCGGGCGATCTGGTTGGGCACGTAGCCCTTGCGTCGGGCCGTCTCCAGGATGCGCTTGCGGCTTGCCTCGCCGATCTTGCAGGGACGGTTGTTGAGCACGAGCGAGACCGAGGTGACGGAGAGCCCCACCTCGGCCGCGATGTCCTTCAGCGTGACCTTCGCCATATGCGCCCCTCGCCTTTCGCAGGGTAGAACCGTCATTCGAGCGTATCTTAACCGCTCTTTGTTGATGGCGTAACCGCCGGGCAATCTCGCCCGCCTAGCCTCTTCTCATCATGCGATAACGCGCACCGAGGGGGAGCCATGCACACCATTCTTTACGTCGGTTCGACGACCGACCTCAACTACGAGCGGGAGCTGATTGAGGAGTGGGGCAAGCGCAACGTCGCCATTGCGACCTGCGCGTCGCTCGACGCTCCCCTGGCCGCCACCGGCACCGACGACGCCGTGGCCGAGGCCCCGGACCCCCTCGTGGGCGTCTCCGTAGTGGTGCTCGAGTCTGGCGCCATGGATGCCGAAAGGCTCCTCGCCCACCCCTACCTCTCGGCCATCGTAATCTTGGATGACGAGAATGCCGAGGTGGACGTCGAGGCCGCAACCAAAGCCGAGATTTGGGTCACCCGCGCGGCCAACCATGACCTCATCTCGCGACTGCCGTTCGTCTCGAGGACCGAGCCGGCGCGCTCCACCCGTCGCCACGCCCTGCAAGACGCCCTGGCCTGCATCGCAGGCGAGCGCCCCAGCGGCCGCGTCAACGAGCTGTAGGCTCGCAGCCGGCCAGCAGGCGGCCGGCGGGCAATGACCCGTAGCCCGCCAACGGGCCGACAGGCAGCCAGTGGCAATGGTTCCGCAGCAAACGAGCCAATGGGGCGCAGCCCCACAACCAACCAGCAAGCATAAGAAAAGCCGCAGGCCCAAGCACTTCTTGGACCTGCGGCTTCTTTAGCGCTCAAAGACGCCGAGCGCGTCTGGCCTAGCCGTTCTGGCGGCGCAGACGCCAGGAGAGGCCGAGGGCGCCGATGCCGGCAAGGGCCACCACGGCCATGAGGCCGGCATTGGCCGCGTCGCCCGTCTGGGGCAGGGCCTTGCCCTTGCCAGAGTCGCCCTTCCGCTCGCCGCCTTCGCCCTTCGGGTTCTGGCCCGGGTCCTGGCCCGGGTCCTTGTCCGAGTCTGCCTCGATCTTGTATTCGAAGGTTGCGACCTCGCTCGGGATCCAACCCTCACGGAAGGCCCTCACCTTGACGGTCGTCGACGTGGAGACCACGATGGGCGCGTCGTACTTGGGGCTGTCGGCCGTGGGTTCGGTGCCATCGGTGGTATAGCGAATCGTCACGTCATCGGTCTCGCAGACAAGCTCAACCGTCTGCGCGCTGGCATAGGTGCCGGCCTTCACGGAGGCCACGGGCGTGGCCACGGTCTTTGGCGCGGCAACCTTCACCGTAACGGTTATCTCGTCCGAGATGGTGTCCGCGCCTTCTCCCTGGTTATCAACATAGTCCGGGAACCTCACCTTGCCTGTAGCGGTGAACTGTTGTGCGGCGAGCACGTTCTTGTCAAAGCCCGAGACCTTGCCCCACGTGATGTCGAGAAATGCGCTGCAGCCGCACTTCTTGCTTGTGGCCAGAACTCCCTTGGGCAGGCCCCAGGTCTCGGCATAGTCCTCGTCCTGGCCAGTCTGGTAGGCCAGCGCCTCCTCGTAGCTAAGCTCCACGTCGGACAGGGAAGCTATGGCGATGTTCTCCAGCGGACCGGTGTTCGCGAAGTTGAAGCAAAGGAACAGCCCGTCCTCGTTCGAGGGCTTGGAGACGTAGGCCCCTCCGTCCTCGACGAGCTCCTCCTCGTTGTGGGTGATTGTCGCGTTGGGATCAATCACGTACTTGGCACCGGAGGCGGACTCAACGTCACCGTTGAATTTGAGGACAGCCACGTAGTTCGTCATGTGCTCGGCCTTGCCGTCCGAGCCGGCAGTAGGCGACCAGCTGACGGCGGCCTTCCCGTCACTGCCCTCGAAGACGCTCGTGACGTCGACGTACTCCTGCGAATCGCCGAACTTGGCCTTGACGGTTGCCGTGGTCGCAAGCTCCTGGTGCGCCACCGGGGCGGCAAAGCTGACGTCAAACGCGCTTACCACGGGGTTGTAGACGGCCGTGACCTCAAAGTCGCTAAGAACGTTCGCGAAGGTGTAGCTGGCGCTGGTTCCAAGGGTGCGCTCACCCATCTGCCACTTCTCAAAGACGTAGCCCTCACGTTCGGGAGCGGTGACCGTAAGGCTCCCGTTATCTGCGACCGAATAGGCGTCCGCGGGCGTGGAGTCAGGCTTGCCGTCAATGGCCGTGTTGGCATAGTTGACCGTCACGGTGCGCTTGGTCATGGCGTCGACCGTATAGGCGCCGCGAACGTGGTCGGACTCGACGGGCGCGGCATCGTTCGCAGAGCTCAGCAGGCTGATGGCCTCAGCCTCGTCCGTGGCGGACGGGGTCGCCCAGACCTCGACCTCGTAGGTGGCGAGGGAGTCGGCAGCCGCAGGAAGGAGGATCTCTTGGCTCTCCCCAAGGAGCTTTGCGCTCGTCTCCTCGCTCCAGGTGCCGCTCGCGGCGTCGTACTTGCGCAGCGCGTAGCACAGGGTCGCGCCCGCGGCATCGCAGTTCACGCCAACTTTGAGGTTGCCGTTCTCGTCAAAATGCACGCTCTGGCTCGTATCGGTTTTATCGTACGTGCCGGCAGACAGCACCAGCTGCGGCGCCCGCAGCTTCTCGGGCGTCGTGGCCGTCACCGTAACCGTAACCTCTGCCTTGCTCTGGCTGTCCAAAAGCTGGACCTCTTCGCTCGAGACGGGAACGCCCACCGTCGCCGTGCCGTCATCGGGCGCCACGACTTTGCCGTCCTTGATGAGCCCGCTCAGGTCAGCCTCGTTCGCCTCGGCGTCCAGGTCGACGGTGGTGCCGGCGTTGGTCCTCGCGGAGAACACGACGGGCAGCATGCGAAGAAAATCGGCCTGGGAAGTGCCGGCCGCAACCGCCACGTCGGCGGACGAGACGCCCACCACCGAGGGCTTGTCGGTCTTATAGGCCTGGGAGGTCAGGGTAAGCCTGCCGGCGGCGTCAACCGAGGCGCTGGCGGCCGCCTGCTCGCTCTCCCCTATCTGGATGCTCTGCTTGGAAGCGTCGATGTCAAGCGCGTAGGCCATGTTGCGGTCGAGGTCCTGCGCAAGCGAGAGAACCGCGACGTAGGAGGTGCCGTACTTGGCCGCGCCGCTTGCAGAGACGCTGCCGGAGTCCGTCTCCTCAAGCCAAGAAACGGGGACTTCGCCCGCCTGCACCTGCTTGCCGGTGTCCGGGTCGGTCCAGACGAGGCGGCCCAAAGTAGGCAGTTCCTTGCCGGCGACAGGCGCGTCAACGGAGAGCTTGAGCTCCTTGATGCGCGTCACGTAATCCGCCACGAGGTCGACGTCGTTCTGGGGCATGGAGAAGGAAAGGCCGACGCTCGTCTTGTTCGTGTCCGAGAAGATCTTTGCGGTCGACTTGTCCGCATTCCAGCACTTGAACACCTTTGAGGGGTCGGGGGACGCACTCACGGAGACGGCCGCGCCCTGCGCATAGCTGCCAACCCGCTCGCCGTCGACGGTGACGTCGAACTCTCGCGTGCGGTGGCGCTGCCACATGTCGCCGCCCTCGTCGGTGCCGTAGCTCACGTAGTAGCCGCCAAGGTCGATGAAGAAGGAGGCCTTGTCCTCGTTGTTGATGTTCTTGCCGATGCGGCGGTCCCCCGTGATGCCGGTGCGCACGCCAACGGTGGAGCCCTTGCTCAGGCCGCCGGTGATGTAGGCAAATCCCGTCTTGCCGCTAAGGGTGCTGAGGAAGACGTCGTCGAGGTTGTCGGAATTGAGGCCGCGGGTGTTCTGGACGACCTCGCACATGCCCGTCATCTTGATGTCGTAGTGCCAGCTTACGAAGACGCCGCCGCCCTCGTAGTTCTTGCCGTCGGTGTCGCAGGCGTTGTACCTGATGGTGCAGTTCTCAAGGCTGATGTTGTCGTTGTAGACAAAGACGCCGCCGCCGTCCTCGCCGGCCTGGTTGTTCTCGATGGTGCAGTCGACGACGCTCGTCCTCTCCTGGTCAAGCTCAAGGCCGCCGCCATCGTGTGCCGAACGGTTCCACGTGACCTTGATTCCCTTGATGATGCTTCCGGAGCCAGCCGAGTAGCTGGAAACGTGAATGCCGCCGCCGTTTTGCACGCCGTCGGTCTCGAAGTTGCTCGACGCCTTGCACACGTTGCCCGACACCGACCCGCTCTTGTCGCTAGACTCCACCGAGAACTCGGAGCGGGCGAAGTAGATTCCGCCGCCGGCCCACTCGGCGACGTTGTTGTTGATCCCGGCGCCGTTCGTCATGCTGATGCGGGTTCCCTTGCCCTTTGAAAGGATGCCGCCGCCGGAGCAAACCGCGTGGTTATCCGTGATTTCCGAATTATCGAGATTGATGGTCGTCTGGTCGCCGCCCTCGTCGATATAGATGCCGCCGCCCCAGAAGTTGGCGTTGTTGTTCTGGATGCTGGCCTTGTTCTTGAGGTCAATCGTGCACTTGGCCTTTGCGAAGATGCCAGCACCGAAACCGGCGGTGTAGGAACCGGAGCAAGCGTAGTTTCCGGCGACGGCAACGGCATTGAGCGTCAGGTGGCTGTCGGCGTCCATGTGGATGCCGCCGCCCTGGTTTCCATAGCCGTCAGTAATGAGGCCGCCCGAGGTCAGGGTCATGCTCTCCCTGGCCGCGCCGCTCTTTGGATATCCCTCGTACGTAAACTTCGTGTTTGGTTTGCTCGACATGAGGGTCAGGGTCGAGTGTTCGCGCATGGTGATGACGCTGCCGCTCTCGTTGGCCTTGATCTGGTGGCCGTTCATGTCGATGGTGAGCTCTTTGCTGTCCGCAATCTCCAGGGTCTCGTCGAGGCCCCAGTCGGTGAGCATGACGAGGGTCTTGCCCTTGCCGTACGCAGAGGAGACGGCCTCGGAGACGCTCGTGTAATAGGTGGAGCCGCCCTTGGAGTCCTTCACGTAGGCGACGTTGTCCGCCGCCTGGGCGGCAACGGGCAGCATCGCGGCGACCACGAGCGCCACGACGAGTGAGGCCGCAAAGGAGAGGAGGGGACGGATGGGCCGCGGAGCCCTGGTCTGCACGGGAGTCATAGGGTCCTCCAAGCGCTGTAGTTGTCTTCCAACTCTCTTAGTGTAGCCCTAGCTTCAAGGGTTTATTCAGGCAGATGCCCCAATGGCCGGCCCAACAAGCCGTACCGACGGATTCCCAGCTAAAGCAAGACGCCACGGACCCAAGCTTCCCTTGGAGCCGTGGCGCCGCCGTCTTGCGAGACCCTTTTGCGCTGGCTGCTCTTGCGGCAGGCGCAAGGCCGCCGCGAGGACGCCCTACCTCTCGTCGGCGAGCCAGGGGCAGTTGGCGATCTGTCGGGTGAAGGCGTTGCGGGCCCCGTCGAAGGTGATGCCCTCCTTCACATAGAGGTAGACGGTGCACTCGATGCCGTAGTTGTTGCTGCCCACAAACATCACGTCGGGGTCCATGTCGGCGAACAGCCGGTTCTCGAGCGAGGCGTGGGTGGCGCGGCAAATCTCGGTGGCCACGGCCTGGACGTCGGATCCATGGCGGATGAGCAGGTGCACGTCGCACCTCGAGGCAAAGGCGTCGTCATAGCAGGTGAGCGCCGTCTTGTTGAGCACGGAGTTGGGGATGACCTGCTCATTGCCGTTGCGGTCACGTACGGTGGTGTTTCTCCAATTGATGTCGGTCACCTTGCCCGAGAAGCCCGAGACGGAGACGAAGTCCCCCGGCTGGATGACCTTGCAGGCCATGAGGCCGATGCCACCGATGAGATTGGAGACCGTGTCCTGCATGCCGAGCGAGATGACGAGCGAGGTGACGCCCAGGGCCGTGACGAAGGCGGTGGGGTTGATGCCAAAGACCGGCTCAAGCACAAAGAGCAGCGCCAGGGCCCAGATGAAGGCGCGGGCAATGTTGATGAAGATGCTCGCGCTGGGGACGTTGCTGTTCTTGAGCAGGTGGCGCAGGCCGCGCGTGGCAAAGTGGACGACCACGGCCGTGACCAGCACGGTCACCGCCAGCAAGGCGGCATGCTCGAGCAGCTGGTTGGCAGAAAGTCCCATGAGGGTGAAATCCATAGGCTATCCCTGGACCTTCACGATGGGGGCAAAGCCCTTCATCAGCTTTTTAACCTTTCCCGTGCGCGTGAAGCGCACCTCCACCACGTCGCCCGCGGCCGAGAGCACCACACCGGGGCCAAAGGTCTTGTGCGAGACCTGGTCTCCGGCGGCAAAGTCCTCGGAGGCCTTGGCCACGTCGCGCTTGATGCCGCCCGTGGGGTTCTCTGCGTAAGGGTCCACGCCCGCATCGCGGCCACGGCCACGCCCGCCGCTCGAAGAGCCGATCACGCGGCCCTCGCCCTCAAAGGGAACCGAGCCGAACGTCGCCTTGCCGCGGCCGCCCGCGCCAAGGGCCGAGAGGGGCAGGCCGGAGCCTGCGGGGATGCCGGAGCCGGAGCGGCCGCCACGGGAGCCGAAGGAGCCCTCGCCCGCAGACCTGAAGCTCACGCCGCCCGCGCGGCCCTGGGCGTTGCCGCCGGCAGAGCGCGTGGCCGAGCCAAACACCGCGCCGCCGTAGGCCTCGGTGCCGCTGCCGTAGGTGCCGCGACGGTCTCCGCGCTTCTCCCAGCCCACGCCCGAGAAGCCCTCGGAGCCCACGCCCACGAGCTGGATGTCTTCCTCGGGAATCTCACGCAAAAAGCGGCTCGGCGGGTTGGCCGAGGTGGTGCCGTAGGTGCGGCGCGTGGCCGCGTAGGTGAGGTAGAGCTTGCGCTGGGCGCGCGTGATGGCCACGTAGGCCAGGCGGCGCTCCTCCTCCACGCCCGCCGGGTCGTCCTCGTGGCCGGCGTGTGGGAAGATCCCCTCTTCCATGCCGGCGACGAAGACCACGGGGAACTCCAGGCCCTTGGCCGAATGCACCGTCATCATCGTCACGGCGCTGCTCGAGTCTCCCAGAGAGTCCAGGTCGCTGCGTAGGGCGAGCCACTCCATGAAGGCAGGGAGCTTCTCGGCCGCTACGCTCACGTTTGGGTCTACCGGCTGCGCAGGCGCATCGGGACCGGCGGCGTCAAGCATGCCGGCCTCGCGCAGCTGCGCCAGGCTCTCCAGCGTCTCCGCGACGTCGTCGTGCGTCTCGTCAAACTCCTGCGCCACGCCAAAGAACTCTCGGATGTTCTCCACGCGGCCGTCGGCCTCCATGGTGTGCTCGGCCTCGAGCGCGGAGATGAGGCCCGCGTCGTCCACGATGGACTCGATCACGCGCGAGAGCTCGCCGCTCTTGGCGCGAGCGCTCTCAATCACGCCTGTGAACTGGGCGAGCGCGCCGCGGACCTTGGCCGAGAGCAGGCCCGTCTCGGCCACGCAGGCCTGGCAGGCCGCCAAGAACGGCATGCCGTTCATAAGGGCGTAGCTCTGGATCTTGGCCACGCTCGTGGAGCCGATGCCGCGCCGGGGCGTGTTGACCACGCGCAGGGCGCTCACGTCGTCTGCCGGGTTCACCACGAGCTTGAGGTAGGCCGTGACGTCGCGAATCTCGGCGCGGTCGAAGAAGCGCGTGCCGCCCACGATCTTGTAGGGGACGCCGGCGCGCAGCAGCATGTCTTCGAGGATGCGGCTCTGCGCGTTGGTGCGGTAGAAGACGGCCATGTCGTCGTAGCTCGTGCCCTGGCCGTGGACCTTCTCGATCTGGGCGCCGATCCAGCGGCCCTCGTCGCGCTCGTCGCTTGCCTGGTAGGCGTCCACCAGCTCGCCGTCACCGCGGGAGGTGAACAGGCGCTTCTCCTTGCGGCGGCTGTTGTTGGCCACCACGGCGTTGGCGGCGTTGAGGATGTGGCCGAAGGAGCGGTAGTTCTCCTCGAGCTTCACCACCTTGGCGTCCGGGTAGTCCTTCTCAAAGTCGAGGATGTTCTGGATGTCGGCGCCACGCCAGGAGTAAATGGACTGGTCGTCATCGCCCACCACCATGAGGTTGCGGCGGGCCGCGGCCAGCATGTTCGTAATCTCGTACTGGACGTGGTTGGTGTCCTGGTACTCGTCCACGCTGATCTGCACAAAGCGGTCCTGGTACTTCTTGAGCACCTCGGGGTGGTCACGTAGCAGGCGATGCGCGTTGATGAGCAGGTCGTCGAAGTCCATGGCGTTGGCGCGCTCCAGGCGAACCTGCAGCTCGCGATACACGCGCGCGGCGGCCGTGAGCGGCGGCGTGTTGGCGAGACCCTCAAATTCGTCAGGCAGCACGAGGGCGTTCTTGGCGCTGGAGATCTTGGAGCGGATGCCGTTGAGCGGGAACTGCTTGGGCTCAATCTCGAGGTCGCTCATGATCTGCTTCACGAGGCGCTTGGAGTCATCGTCGTCATAGATGGTGAAGTTGGGGCGGAACCCCAGCTTGTCTGCGTCCTCGCGCAGGATGCGCACGCACATGGCGTGGAAGGTGCACACCCACATGCCACGCGTGCCGCCGGGGATCAGCGCGTTCAGGCGCTCGCGCATCTCCGCCGCGGCCTTGTTGGTGAAGGTGATGGCCAGGATCTGCCAGGGGCGCACGCCCTCGTCGGCGATCATGTGGGCGATGCGGTAGGTGAGCACGCGCGTCTTGCCCGAGCCGGCGCCGGCCAGCACGAGCAAGGGGCCGTGCGTGCACTCGGCCGCCTCACGCTGGGCGGTGTTGAGGGTGCCAAGGTCGATGGAGACCGCCGGCGGCGTCCACTTCGGGCGCGGCGCAGGCGCCGGCGAAGGAGCCGCGGCCGAGGCGCCCGGCCAGGCCGCAGGGCTTGCGGGCGCGCCAGGCGCGGCGGCACCAGAAGCGGCGGCGAGCGACGCAGCGGAAGCCATGCCGGACGCATGGCCCCAAGGCGCGGGGGCCGCGGCGCGGACAGCCTTCGCAGGCTTGCTGGCGGCGGCAGCGCCGGGAACGACCATGTCATCGGTGGAGAAGAGCTGCCCGGTGGCCGCGGCCCCGGCGGACTTGCCGCCCCGGCCCGCAGCGCCAGCGGCCGCACCGGCGCCCCGGCCGGCATCCGCGCCGCCCTGGGCGGCAGGCGCCTGGCCCTGCGTAAGGAAGCTCGGCAGCGTGAGGTCTGCGGCTGTCTTCTTCTTTGGCACCTGCGTCATGCGCGACTCTCCCAAAACTCGGCGCCGCCCGCGCGGGCGGCTTTTCTTGGCCACAACAGTCTAGCCGCGACTTGGGACATTAACGCAAAGCCCCTAGAATAGGCAGATGTGGGCCGCCGCGCCCGCCCTACGAACCGAAAGGGAGCAGACATGGCAAAGCACCGCGTCCTCTACTACACGCTCGAGCCCACCGTCGGACTTGGCGCGAAGGTCCTTGCCAACAGAGCCGACGCAGACGAGTTTGAGCTGGTGGAGTGCGCCCATGAGCCCTACAGCTCCCCTACCGCCGAAGAGCTTGCCGGCTGCGAGGCGGTCATCGGCGAGTTCATGCCCGTCGACGCCGAATGCGCCATACGCATGGGCGTCGCCGGCGTGAGACTCGTGGCCAGCATGTCCATCGGCACCAACCATATGGACCTGGACTCCTGCCGCGGCGCCGGCGTCACCGTGACGAACTGCCCCGGCTACTGCGCCGAGGACGTGGCCACGCACACCATCGCCCTTATGCTCGACCTCTTCCGCAAGGTGAGCTTCCAAAACCGTGAGGCGCTGGCCGGCGGCTGGGACCCCGCAACCGGCTACCCCACCCGCCGTTGCTCCGGCAAGACCCTCGGCCTCGTGTTCTTCGGACGCATTGCGAAGGCCGTCGCGCCCATCGCCAAGGCGCTGGGGATGAAGGTGGTCGTCTGGGCCCCCACCAAGTCCGCCGAGGAGATCGAGGCCGCAGGCTGCACCAAGGTCGAGACGCTCGACATCCTGCTGGCCATCAGCGATGTGGTGAGCCTGCACTGCCCGCTCATCCCCGAGACCGAGAACCTCATCGGCATGCGCGAGCTTGCGTACATGAAGCCCAACGCCTTCCTCATCAACACCGCGCGCGGTGGCTGCGTTGACGAAGCCGCACTCGTGGCCGCCCTTGACGAGAACGTGGCCACGAACGGCGAGGCGGGCATCAGGGCCGCCGCCCTCGACACCCTCGTGCAGGAGGCCGACCCCTCCCAGCTCAACCACGCGCTCATCGACCACGAGCGCTGCCTGGTGACCCCGCACTCGGCCTACCTCTCCGAGGAGAGCGCCCGCACCCTGGCCGAGATGTCCTTCGACGCCTGCGCCCAGCTCCTCCTCGAGAACCGCCGCCCCGACAACGCTGTGAACTAGCCGCTTCTTCTTGGGGCTTTTCTACTCGAATTTCCGCTCGTAAGGCTGCTTCTTCGAAGGTTCGCCTCCCGCTTCCGAGACAAACAACAGACAAGGCCGCCGGACCACGTGCCCAGCGGCTTTGTTACTTCAGAGCCACTCTGTTCAAGCAGGAGCGAACGCGCTATTACGCCAGGCCCAAAGCCGGGGCGATTGCCAGGAAGTAGGCGAGCACGAGGACACCGAGGATGATTCGGTACCAGCCGAAGACCTTGAAGTCGTGCTTGCGGACGAAGCCGGTGAGCCAGCTGATGGCGGCGAGCGACACGCCAAAGGCCACCACGAGGCCCACGACCATGATGGCCCACTCGTTGGCGGTCATGGCGGCGCCCTTGAGCACGAACTTCACAATCTTGAGAAGGCTTGCGCCAAACATCACCGGGATGGCGAGGAAGAACGTGAACTCCGCAGCCACGGCGCGCGTGCAGCCAAGCAGCAGGCCGCCGATGATGGTGGAGCCGGAACGCGAGGTGCCCGGCACGAGGGAGAGCACCTGGAAGCAGCCGATGCCCAGGGCCGTCTTCCACGTGAGGTCGTCGATGCTCTGGATGGTGCCGAAGTCGGAACCGTCGTCCGCCTCCGGCTCGGCGCCGGCGGCAAAGTGGGCGCCGTGGCTCACGGGCGCGGCCAGCTCGGCGCGCTTCTTGGCACGCCAGTTCTCGATGAGGATGAAGGCGATGCCGTAGAAGATGAGCGCGCCGGCCACCACGTAGGAGTTGTAGAAGTGCTCGTCCATGAAGTCGTTGAGCGGCAGGCCGATCGCGGCGGCCGGGATGCAGCCGAGCACGATCTTGCCCCAGAGGCTCCAGGTGGCCTTGCGGCCCTCCTTGCCCTTGCTGGGGCTGAAGGGATTGAGCTGGTGGAAGTACAGCACGCACACCGACAGGATGGCGCCGAGCTGAATGACCACGAGGAACATGTTCCAGAACTCTTCGGAGACGTCGAGCTTCACGAACTCGTCCACCAAGATCATGTGGCCGGTGGAGGAGATGGGCAGCCACTCGGTGATGCCCTCGACCAGGCCGAGGAACGCAGACTTGAGCAGGTCGATGACGTTGATGGCAGGCATGTCCGTCCTTTGAGTCGGTCGCTCACGGGCACGGGGCTCGCAAGCGGAAGTTCATCAGTGTTCGATGGCCGCGGTTCGGTGCAGCCCAATGGGTACGCCTTGGCGCGGCCCGATGGCCATGGCTTAACGCAGCCCAGCAGTCATGCTTTGGCGCAACCCGATGGCCGCAGCATGCGATACGGCCAGACGGCCACACGCCGGCACAGCCAAACAGCCATTATGACGCGCACGGCCCCCGCAATCCCAAATCACGCAGAACGCCCACCTAAACGAGCGCTGGTCCCACGGCGGCACCGCCGCGCAACATCTGCTCGCATCTGGCCACAGAGAGCCGAGGCAAGCGGCCACCTCACAATTGGGTTACCAATCCGCACGGGGGCGCGGGCGTGTAATAGGGTATAAGCCAGGCAGAAGTCCGTCCCGTAAGGGGTGCGCCCGACGGATGGCCGGCGGGCGTTCAAACAAGGAAGTGGGGTACACCATGGCAACTCTCAGCGACATCGGTTACAAGAAGGTCTTCGTCTCCCTCGATGGCTCCGAGCAGCAGAACAAGGTGCTCGAGCGTGCCATCGTGGTGGCCGCCAACAACGGCGCCGAGCTCTACATCGGCCACGTCATCGACTCCACCGTGCTAGAGACGGCCGGTGCCTTCCCCTCCGACCTCATCCCCGGCATGGACAAGGCCTTCCGCGAGTCCATCGCCTCCCTCGTTGCCGAGGCCGAGGCCAGCGAGAAGATCAGCAAGGTCGAGATTACGGTCAAGACCGGCCGCATCCGCGAGACCCTCAAGGAGGAGATGCTCGACGTCATCAAGCCCGACCTGGTGCTTTGCGGCGCCCGTGGCCTCTCGAGCATCAAGTACGCGCTGCTTGGCTCCATCTCCACCTTCCTGCTGCGCAACTGCGACTGCGACATCCTCGTCGTGAAGTAGCAGGCCAGCAGACACACGGCCCAGACATGAAGAAGGGCGGCACCACTCTTGCGGTGCCGCCCTTTGCTTTAGTTCTACAGGAAGCGGTACTGGACGGCCCTGACGCCCCAGGCGGTTGGGGAGTCGCAACCAAACGACTTCCAGACGCCGCCAGCCAAGTCGAGCACGCGGCCGTACTTGGCAAAGCCGCCCACGTCGTTGACGGTGGCGGTGACCGTCTTGCCGCCGTAGCGAATCTGAACCGCGCGACCCAGCAGATAGCGCTGGCTCAACGGCACGGCCACGGTCATGGAGTCATCGGTGAGGATATCCCCCGATGCGGTGGCGTTGCCGCCCGTGTTGTCTGCCACCGAGTAGGCCGAGGCAAGGCCGATCATCCAGTCGCCGTCCGTCTCCACCTCGGTGCCGTCGGTGGCCGAGGGGTTGCTCGCGGCGTTCGAGGCGTTGGAGCTAGAGGAACTGCCGCTAGAGGCGCCGTTGTTCTCGCTGTCAGACGAGCCGGAACCGCTTGTGGCGGCCGAATCGTTGCCGGCGCCCGCGGTCTCGGCGGTTTGGGCGCTGTCTTGGGTGGCCGCTTGCTCGGCCGCCTTTGCGGCGGCTTCGGCGGCGGCCTGGGCGGCAATTTGGGCGTTGAGCTCGCTTAGGGCCGTCTGCGCGTTGTTGAGCTGCTCCTGGGCCACCTGCTTTTGGGCGTCGGCCTCCTCCTTGGCCTCCTCGAGCGTCTGCTGGGCGTCCGAAAGCTCCCGCTGCATGACCACGAGCTCCTGGACCGCGCTGTCATTCGAGCGCGTGATGGCCGTGATGTACTGGAAGCTGGTGAGGAAGTCCGAGAAGGTCTCGGCCGAAAGGAGCATGGTCACAAGGCCCGGAGTGCTCTGCTGCATCTTGTAGGCCGCGCTCATGGAGACGGCGGCACGACGTTGCTTGTCGGGCAGCGAGGTGCTGACCTCGTCAATCTTGGCCTGGGATTCGCTGATCTTGGTCTCTAGCTCGGCCGCCTTGGCGGTGGCGTCATTGTAGGCTTGGGCCGCCTGGTCGACCTGGGCCTGCAGCTCGTCGGTTGTGACGGCCATGGCCGGGGTCGCGGCAATCGTTAGGGCGCAGCATGCGGACGTGACGGCGGCCATGACGGCCAGGCGCGCACGTACCTTTCTGCTGCAGGTGCCCATAGCACTCCGAAGGCTCAGTCCAAGGACCGCACGTTGCGGCGGCCCCATCCGGTTTGGGACGCATCCCCCCTTGCCTTGGAAATTGGCTGCCATCCAGAGACAAGTGCTGACAATTCTAGCGTTCGGCCGGGTCTCTCCATACATTCCCCAGCCCTTGTTCGGTCCCTTTATTCCGATTTACAAGGCTTCTAGCTGCGAGTATTCAGCTTGCTCAAAGGCCTTGGGACCCAGCGCCGGCCGCGCCGCCGCCCACGAAGCCAGCCGCCCGGCAAAAACCAAAAGGCCGCGGCGCCGACGTGCGCGCGTCGGTGCCGCGGCCGGCTTTGGCAGCGTCGCCCTTGCTGCGCGTCCGCCTTACTCGACGCTGAAGAGCTCCTTCACCGTGAGGTCCAGGCCGCTGGCCTCAATCTGCTCGCGACCGCCAAAGACGCAGATGCCGCGGTCTTCCGGCAGCTTCTTGAGCGGCTCGGCCAGCTCGTGCAGCTGATCGGTGGTGGTGGCGAGCACCTCGGCACGACGGCGGGCGCTCCACTCGGAGTCGCGGCCCGAGAAGCGACGGGCGTCGAGCCTGCGGCCAAGGGCGCGCGGCTTCACCGGCGCGTCGATGCCCGAGACGCTGGCGACGATGAAGCCCTCGAGCTCCTCCTCCGTGGGCTCCCAGGCCGCGAGCCAATCCGCGGCGGCCTCGAAGCGGCGCACCGTGGGGTCAACCGCCGGGTCGCGGTAGGAGTACATCTGCAGCAGGGCGTCGCCGGTGCAGCGGAAGCCGCAACCGTAGGCGCCGCCCAGCACACGCACCTCGTTCCAGAGGTACTCGTAGGAAAGCGCGCGCGAGGCCACGCGCCAGGCGCCGGACTCCTTGGTGCCGCGGGGAAGCCCCGCCATGCCCTCGCCCACAAAGCAGACGTTTGCGGGCACGATGAAGGCCTCGGCGCGCGGCGCGGGCGTGGGCACCACGAGGCGCCTGGCAGCCGCCTCGGCCTCACCGAGGCGCAGCGTGCCGGCGGCCTCCCAGAAGCGCTTGGCGTCCTCGGCCGTGCCCACGATGCTCATCTCGCAGTTGCCAAGCCTAAAGATGCGCTCGCTCAGCTCCTCGAGCTTGGCCACGAGCCCCTCGAAGCGCTCGTCGAAGTGCTCGAGCAGGTCTTTGAGAAAGAGGTAGAACTCAACGCCGCCAAGCTGCTCGGAGACCATGGAGCTGGCCATGAACTGCGAGCTCACGCGCGAGAGGGCGCAGGCATGGCCGGAGTTCACGAAGGAGTTCTCCATGCCGAGGCGCCTCTGCTTGAGGACGTCTTGGATGCGGCGCTTGTCGCCGAACTTGGTGGTGGCCCAGACCTCGGCGGGCAGGGTGGCGAGCCAGCCCACGTTGCCGGCCAGCGCGCTGGCGCCCACGCTGAGCTTGGGGCGGGCCGAATGCGGGTCTCCGTCTGCGCTGTAGGTCTCGGCGAAGAAGCTCATGAAGCCGAGCTTGGACTCGCAAATGGTATCGAGCTCAAAGGCGGTGTGGGCCTCGGTGTCGAGCTTGCCGAGGAGGCTGCCGAGCACGCTGACGTAGGGCAGCTCCTCAAAGGCCACGCAGCCCAGGTCGAAGTAGAAGTAGGCGTAGTCGATGCTGCGCGTCTCGATTTGGTGGCGCAGGCAGGCGATGGGCGCCTCCACCTCGACGCTCTCTGGGTCCTTGCGGCCCTCCCCGATGTCGGAGAGTTCCAGGCGCGGCAAGGTGGCAAGGGCCTCCGGGGTGTCGGGCGCGGCCTGCTCGGCCTTGAGCGCCTCGGCCTCCGCGGCGATGGCGGCAAGCTCGGCCTCGCCCAGGCCATCGCGCACGGCCGCAAGGCGCTCCACCTCGTCGGAGGACTCCTTCTCGGTGGGGACGACCTCAACGCAGCAGTGGTAGTCGCTCTTGCAGACGGCCTCGTCGAGCAGCCGCTCGAAGTAGCCCTCGTCAAGCCCGGCGTGCATGTGGGCCAGGGCGTCCTCGTAGCGCAGGTAGCTCGTGGCGTCCTCGTCGTTGTACAACCAGCCGCTCATGGCCTGGATGGCCAGGCCCACGCCGTCGGGGTAGCCCCAGTCGCCCTCGCGCAGGTTGAACTCGGCCTGGGCAAGCGACGCCTCGAGGTTGTCGTGGCCGAGGCCCTCCTCTACGAGCTTGGCGCAGGTGGCCTCCACCAGCTCGCGGAACTGCTGGGCCACGCCGGGCTTGGCGCCCTTGAGCTCAAAGATGAGCATGGGCTGTAGCAGGCCGTCGTAGAGGAAGCCGCTGACGTCGCGGCCGAGGTCGGCGTCGAGGATGGCGCGCATGAGCGGGGCCTCGTTGGAGCCGATGAGGGCATCTACCAGGATGTCTGCCGCCATGACGCGCTCGCGCTGGTTGGCCGTGGCAAAGACGTAGGCCACGCCCACGTAGCCGTTGTCGGGCGTGGTCTGGACGGGCACCTGCAGAAACTCGGGCGTGCAGGTCGCGTGGAGCTCGAGCTTGTTGGGCTCGCCGGCGCCGCGCTGTTCGGCCGCCGAGAAGCGCTCGTTCAGCAGCGCGAGCTTCTCCTCGATGTCGAGGTCTCCGTAGAGCACGGAGTAGGAGTTGGAGAGCTGGTAGTGGCGGGCGTGGGTGTTGAGGAACTCCTCGTAGGTGAGCTCGGGGATGTGGTTGGGGTCTCCGCCCGAGACCCAGCCGTAGGGGCTGCCGCCAAAGAGCTGGCGGCTGATGCCGTTGATGAGGTGCTCCTCCGGGTCTGAGAAGGCGCCCTTCATCTCGTTGTAGACCACGCCGTTGCAGATGAGCGGCGCGTTGGCGATTGCGGCCGCGGCCTGGGCGTCGTCGCCCTCGCTGGCCTGCCCGGCGGCCTCGGGCGAAGCCTCGCCCAGCTCGTAGTGCCAGCCCTCCTGCTCAAAGATGCGCGGGCGGCTGTAGATGTTGGGGTGCAGCACCGCGTCCAGGTAGACCTCCATGAGGTTCTCGAGGTCACGGTCGTTGGTGGAGGCGACGGGGTACATCGTCTTGTCCGAGAAGGTGAGCGCGTTGAGGAAGGTCTGCATCGAGCTCTTGAGCAGGTGGACGAAGGGCTCCTTCACCGGGAAGCGCTCGGAGCCGCACAGCACGCTGTGCTCGAGGATGTGGAAGACGCCCGTGTCGTTGGCGGGCGGCGTCTTGAAGGCGATGGCGAAGGCCTTGTTGTTATCCTCGCAGGCGAGCCACATGACGCGGGCGCCGGTGGCCTGGTGGCGCAGCACGTAGGCGCAGCCGCCTATCTCGGTGAGGACCTCGGCTCGCTCGACCACGAATCCGTGGTGCAAAGAGCCTGGCGCGAGATTGGCCGAGGGGGTGGAAAAGTCGAGGCTCATGGTGATACCTTTCGAGTGTTTGACTAACGTTTGAGACTGTAGCACGCAAGGTGGACAGATAATGGCCAAGGACCGCAACACGACGCGCGGCGTCATCCTTACGCTGATTGGCGGAACATGCTGGGGATTCTCGGGGACCTGCGCAAAGTTCCTGATGGACGGCTACAACGCCGACCCGGTGTGGCTCGTCTGCGTGAGGCAGTTCTTTGCCTCGTGGCTCTTCCTGGCGCTCGCGGCCTCAAACACGAACGACCGCGCGCGCCTGCGCGGGCTTGTGGCCGAACGCTTCGGCGGGGTCAAGGGCGTGCTGCTGTTCTTGGCCACGGCCCTGTGCATGATGGTGAACTCGGTGTGCTACATCGTCACGGTGAAGGTCACCAACTCGGCCACCGCCACGGTGCTGCAGACGCTCGCCCTCGTCATCCTCATGCTGTACTCCTGCGTCCTCAAGAAGCGCGCGCCGCGCCGCCGCGAGCTGGCGGGCCTGGCGCTGGCGCTCGGCGGCACCTTCCTGCTCGCCACCGGCGGCGACCCCACGCAGCTCGCCATGCCCGTGGCCGGCCTGCTCTGGGGCCTGGGCACCTGCCTCACCTACGCGCTCTACACCGCGCTGCCCGCCGGCCTTCTGCAGAAGTGGGGGTCGCCCGTGGTGAACGGCGTCACCATGCTCGCGAGCGGCACCATCCTATGCGCGGCCACCCAGCCCTGGGCGCACGTCCCCGCCTTTGACGTGGCTGGCGTCGTGGCGCTCGTGGCCATCGGCTTTGCGGGCACCTTCTTGGCCTATGCCTTCTATATGCAGGGCGTGAAGGACCTGGGCCCCTTGCGCGCGAGCATGCTTGGCACCTCCGAGCCCATCGCGGCGACCGTCTTCTCGTTTTTGTGGCTGGGCACGTCCTTCTCGCCCACCGACCTCATCGGCTTCGCCATGATCATCGTGATGGTGTACCTCACGGCATAGGGCTTCTCACCAGCTACGCGCTAGTATGTAAGGCTGCTGAGCGAGAAGGGCGTGAAGAGCGTGGCTGAGAAGCAGGGTTTTGGGCTGAGGGCGACCGACCGGTTCGGAGGCCTCGTAAGCGGCCTTATGGACGAGAGGCCCGAGCGGGCCGCATGGCTTCTGCGAGAGGCCTTCAGGCTGAAGCGCTTCCAGACGCGCCGCCTGCCCGAAGCGGTGCAGATGCCCAGCGCCCGCATCGGCGCGCGCGTGGCCCTCGAGAGCGTCACCGGCGCGCTCGACCAGCCGCAGCTCGCCGTGCTCACCAGCATCTTCTTGCCCGCTGAGCCCTTCTTGGCCATGGGGCTGCGCCCGCTTGTGGCCGAGGCCCTGGCCAACTTCATCAGCGCCGCGCACGCCGAGGACAAGCTCGTGCACGGCGCCGAGCAGCGCGGCATCCCCGAGACCTACTGCTCCTACCACAAGGTCTTGCTGGGGGCCGCGGCCGCGCGCGTGCTCGCCCCGCCCCGCCTCGTCGCCAACTGCTCGGTGGCCTGCGACGCCAACAACACCACCTTCCGCTGGCTCGCGGGCGAGCTCGGCAGCCCGCACGTCTACGTGGACGTGCCCTACGCCTACGACGAGGACGCCTGCGCCTACGTTGCCGACCAGCTGCGCGAGATGGCCGCGACCTGCGAGGACGTCTACGGGCGCAGCCTTGACGAGCAGGCCCTGCGCGAGCACGTGGCCCGCTCGCAGCAGACGCTCGACGCCATGGTACGCACGCTGCCCCTGCGCCGCGGCAAGCACCTCGCAAACGACATGGGCCTTGAGATGCAGGAGGCCCTGGCGCTGCATCCCTCGCTTGGCAGCGAGGACACGCTCGCCATGGCCCGCGTCATGCTCGAGGACTTCCCGCGAGCCAGCCCCCACCAGGGGCTATCGCTTGTCTGGATGCACTCGGCGCCGTTCTTCTCGCGCCCGCTGCAGGAGCTTCTCGACCAAAACCAGCGCGCGCAGGTCATCGCCTCCGACATGTGCTTTAACCAGGTGAGCTTTGGGGGCTGGCGCCGCAAGGACGGCGTTTGGGAGAGGGACGAGGACGTTGCCGCCTGGGTGCACGGCCCGGACGAGCCATGGCTTGCCATGGCCGAGCGCCTCATCAAGAACAGCTTCAACGGAGCGGGCATGCGGCGCGTGGAGCGCGTGCGCGCCCTGGCCGAGATGACCGAGGCCGACGGCGTCGTGTGCTTCTGCCACTGGGGTTGCAAGGAGACTATGGGGGTCTCGCAGCTCACGAAGCGCGAGCTTGAGGCCGTCGGCATCCCGGTGCTCGTGCTCGACGGCGACGGCTGCCACCGCGCCAACGACACCGAGGGCCAGGCCGCCACGCGCATGGGCGCCTTCCTCGAGATGCTCGAGGCCAAACGCGAGGAGGGCCGATGATGGAAAACATGGACGGGAACATGCCTGCGGGCGTGAGCACACCGAGGGAGACGGGCGCAGGCGAAAGCATGAGCACCGGCGCTTCCGCAAGCCAATTTACCGCGGCTCAGCAGGCTCGCGAGACGCCGCTCCAGGCCGAGCGGCCCGCACGGACCGAAGACGAGCTCACCATCCACTACCCCTGCAAGTACGTGCCCGTGGAGATGCTCGCGGGCTTTGGGGCGGGGTGCTGGCCGGTCACACACGAGGCCGGGGGCTTTGGGCGGGCCGACGAGCTGGCGCACCCCAACCTCTGCGGCTTTACCAAATCGCTGTTGGCCTATGCGGCGCGCCCCGACGTGCACGCCATCGTGCTCACGACCTGCTGCGACGCCATGCGGCGCGTCTACGACGTCCTCGCGCGTGAGGGCAGCGTGGAGTTCCTCCACCTGCTCGACCTGCCCCACCTGCGCGGGCCGCGCGAGGTGGAGCGCTACAAGCGCGAGCTCAGGCGCCTGGCCAAGGCTTGGGCGGACTGGAGCGGCCAGGAGTTCAGCCTGGCGCGGACGCTTCGCAGCTTTGACGCGCCGGTGCCGCGCACCGACGAGCGCGTGAGCCTGGTGGGGGCCCACGCTCCCCTCTCGCTCGTGAACACCTGCCGAGACCAGCTCCACCTGCACGTGGAGAACGCCACCTGCACCGGCTTTAGGCAGGTGCCGAGCCCGCCGCCCACGCTTATGCGCGCCCCGAGCTCTGGCTGCCATGCGTGCGAGGTGGGCGCGGCCCCAAGCGCTCATCTCGAACAAACCGCAGCTATGGAAGCCTGCGCAGACGACGTAAACAACTCCCAAGCCGCAACCGCCGCGCCAAGCGCCCCCTCCCCTGCCGACGAGCTTGAGCGCTTCCTCGATTGGTACGCGAACGCCCTGCTCAACCAGCTGCCCTGCATGCGCATGGCCGAGGCCGGCGAGCGCAAGGGGCTCGTCTCGGCCACCGGCCAGCACGGCGTCATCTACCACACCATGAAGTTCTGCGACTACTACGGCTTTGAGTACCTCGAGGCCGCACGGACGAGCGAGGTTCCCATGCTCAAGATCGAGACCGACGGCACACGGCAGAGCGCGGGGCAGCTCAAGACGCGCCTCGCCGCCTTTGACGAGACCCTAACCGGCCTGGCCGAGGCGGGAAAGGCCGGCCGCAGCAAGGCCGGCGGCCCCGTCTACGTGCTCGGCGTTGACTCGGGCTCCACCTCAACCGACGCCGTCATCGTGGACGGCGAGGGGCAGGTCGTGGCCAGCGTCATCGTCCCCACCGGCGCCAAGGCCTCGGCCGGCGCCGAGCGCGCCATCACCGAGGTGCTTGCCCAGGCCGAGCTTGCCGAGGCCGAACTCACGCTGCGCGTCTCCACCGGCTACGGCAGGGACGCCATCGCCGGCATGGACTGCGCCATCACCGAGATCACCTGCCACGCCCGCGGCGCCCACGCGCTCGCGCCCGAGGCGCGCACCGTCATCGACATCGGCGGGCAGGACTCCAAGGTCATCCACCTCGACGAGCGCGGCGGCGTGCTCAACTTCGTGATGAACGACAAGTGCGCGGCCGGCACAGGGCGTTTCCTCGAGGCCACGGCGCGCGCCCTGGAGCTTGACCTGCCCGAGTTCTGCCGCGTGGGCCTGGAGTGGAAGCACGAGGTGAAGATCTCGAGCATGTGCACCGTATTTGCCGAGAGCGAGGTGGTGAGTCTGGTGGCCGACGACACGCCGGTGGCAGACATCGTCCACGGGCTGGACATGAGCGTGGCCGGCAAGACCGCGGCCCTGGCCAAGCGCGTGGGTGCCGAGCCCGCCTACCTCATGACGGGCGGCGTGGCGCAGAACGTCGGCGTGGTGCGCGCGCTCGAGCAGGTCTTGGGCCAGCCCGTGGCCACCCACAAGGACTCCCAGCTCTGCGGTGCCATCGGCGCGGCTTTGCTTGGCTTGGAGAGCCTGGGATAGGGCGAGCGCCAACGCCGACGGCCGGCCATTCGCGCGGACGCGGACGGCACCAGCAGGCGCAGGGCACCAGCAGGCGCAAAAAAGCGGCCCGCTCCCGTACAAACAACGAGAGCGGGCCGCGTTGGCTTCTCTACGAGGCTCAACGACTGGCAGCTAGCGGGCAAAGACCGCCCCACAAGTGCCGCCGTCTTCCTAGAGCAGAGCCTCTTCGAGGGAGCGCTTGGGGACGTGGTGGACGCTGGCCTCGTCGCGCCAGTAGTTGGTGGAGCCGTCGGGGGAAGCACCGAGCGGCTCGAGCACGACCTTCTCAGCCGGACGGCCCAGGGCGATGACCATGAGCGGGGTCGCGTCTTCGCCAAGGCCCAGCGCCTCGGCCACGCCGGCCTTGTTGAAGGCGTGCAGCATGCAGCCGCCAAAGCCGGCCTCCACGGCGGCGAGCAGGATGGTCTGCGCGGCGATGCCCTCGTCCACGGGCGTGGTGGCGCCGTGGCCCGCGTCGCAGATGACCACGTAGCCGCTGGGGCGCTCGCCCGGCTCGGGACCGTCCCAGTCCTTGAGGGCGCCGGCCCACTTGAGCTGGGAGAACACGGCCTCGCGCTCGGCGGCGGCGCTCACGGGCCTAAAGCGCAGCGGCATGCGGTTGGCGCCGCTGGCCGTCACGCGGGCGAGGTTCACGAGCTCGATGAGCAGGGCCTCGGGAATGGGGTCGCCCTCGTCAAAGCGGCGGTAGCTACGGCAGGCGCGCACCGTGCGGGCAAAGTCACCCAGTTCAAAGTCGTTCTCTGCCCGCTCGGCAATCTGTTCGATCTCGCTCATCTAGCCTCTCCTTGCCGGCGCCGCGGCGCCCGTCGCTGTTATTCGTTCATGGGGCGCGGCGTGCGTCCCGCCTTCACGTCCTTTGAGATGCGGCACAACCCGTGCTCCGCGCTCGCGCGTTCCGAAGTGCGAGCTAGCCCTCGAAGAAGCGAAGGAACACCCGCGCGCCCTCGCCCGCCGTGCTCCAGCGCTCGCACACCAGCACCCGCCGCGCCCAGCCGTTCGTGCTAGTCGATCAGCCCAAAGTGGCGCAGGGCATTGGGGATGCCCTCGTCCTCGACGTTGGTGGTGACGTAGTCGGCCGCGGCCTTGGCCTCGTCGGTGCCGTTGCCCATGGCCACGCCAATCTCGCAATACTCGAGCATGGTGGCGTCGTTGCCGCCGTCGCCAAAGGCGATGGTCTCCTCGCGCTTGAGGCCCATGTGGTCGAGCGTGGCCTGCACGCCCTTGGGCTTGCTGCTGGTGGCGGGCACCACGTCGCAGAACAGGTCGCACCAGCGCGTGATGATGCAGTCGCTCATGAGCTCGCTCACGATGTGCTCGCGCTCGGGCGGCACGAAGGCGCAGAACTGGTAGACGGGCCTCTTCAGCAGCTCGTTGAAGTCGGCGACCGGGTACTCGAAGGCCACAAGCTCCTCGAGCTCGCGGACGGGGGCAGAGTGGCGGTTGGAGAAGGAGCCGTCACGGTTGAGCAGCAGGGAGTCGAACATCCCCTCGTTGACGAGGTCCACGAAGCGCTTGGCGACGTCGTGCTCGATGGGCGTGTCCGCGTAGACACCGTCCTTGTCATAGCAAAGAGACCCGGTAAGGGTGACATAGGCGTCAAAGCCGCCCTCAAAGCCAGGAAAGCCGTCGGCGATGCACCAGGGCAGCTGCGCCTTGGGCCTACCGGTGCAAAGGACGACCTTGACGCCCTTCTCGCGCAGCTGAACCAGCGCGTCCTTGGTGCCTTGGGGAATGAGGTGGCCGGTCTTTTGGCTAAGAAGCGTGCCGTCGACGTCAAAGAAGGCTGCCTTTATCACACGTGTTCCTTCCGTTGCTTGTTTTGCCGTACCAGCATAGCAGCGCAGACGGCCCGCAAGCTATTGTCCGCAATGGCTCGTACAATGTCTTAACCATTGGGGCCAGGCAAGGGAGGCGGCTGTGGAGGCACTTGAGGTTCTGCAAAAGACCTTTGGCTATGCGGAGTTTCGCCCGCACCAGGGCCAAATTGTGGAGGCGGCGCTTGCCGGCCAAGACGTGCTTGCCGTCATGCCCACCTCGGCCGGCAAGTCCATCTGCTACCAGGTGCCCGCCATCGTTCAGGGCGGCCTCGGCATCGTGGTCTCCCCGCTCATCTCGCTCATGGAAGACCAGGTCTGCGCCCTGCAGCAGGTGGGCGTGGCCGCAGCCTGCCTCAACAGCTCCCTTGCCGCCGGCGAACGCGCCCGCGTCTTGGAGGACGCCGCGGCCGGGCGCCTCACGCTGCTCTACGTAGCGCCCGAGCGCCTGGATGACGAGGCCTTCCTCGAGATGGCCAAGGGCTGCGGCGTGCGCCTCCTCGCCGTGGACGAGGCCCACTGCATCAGCCAGTGGGGCAATGACTTTCGCCCGAGCTACCAGCGCATCCGCGAATTTCTAGACGCCCTGCCGCAGCGCCCCTGCGTGATGGCGCTCACCGCCACGGCCACCCGCCAGGTGCGCGATGACATCGAGGAGTCGCTCGGCCTCATAGAGCCACTGCGCGTGGTTGCGAGCTTTGACAGGCCCAACCTCAGCTTTTCCGTGGAGCGCCCGCAAAACAAGCGGGCCAAGGACAAGGCGCTGCTCGCCTTCGTGAAACAGCGCGCCGAGCGCTCGGGCATCATCTACTGCATGAGCCGCAAGACCACCGAGGCGGTCTGCGAGCTGCTGTGCGAGGAGGGCATCGCGGCCACGCGCTACCACGCCGGCCTCACGGGCGAGGAGCGCAGCCGCAACCAGGATGACTTCATCTTCGACCGCAAGGGCGTGATGGTGGCCACCAACGCCTTTGGCATGGGCATCGACAAGAGCAACGTGAGCTACGTGGTCCACTACAACCTGCCCCTCTCGCTGGAGAACTACTACCAGGAGGCGGGCCGCGCCGGGCGCGACGGCACCAGCGCCGAGTGCCTTCTGCTCTACACGCCAGCAGACGTGCACACGGCCGAGTTTTTGCTCTCGCACGGCACGGACGCCGAGCTGAGCGAAGAGCAGCTTGCGGCCAAGCAGGCCGCCGACGCCGAGCGCCTGCGCCAGATGGTCTTCTACGCCACCACGAGCAGCTGCCTACGCAGCTTCATCCTGCGCTACTTTGGCGAGCAGGCCCCTATCAGCTGCGGAAACTGCGGCAACTGCCTTGCGGAGTACGAGGAGAGAGACGAGCGCGAGGCCGCGCTCAAGGTCGTGAGCTGCGTGGCCCGCATACGCCAGCGGGCCCGCCAGCAAGGCCGCAGCACCGGGGCGGTGGGCGCCAGCACCATCGTCGACATCCTTCGCGGCTCGCGCGCCCAAAAGCTCGTCGAGCGCGGATGGGACACGCTCTCCACCTACGGCCTCATGGCCGAGGTGCCCGTACCGCACATCCGCGCCGTCATCGACGAGCTGGTCTTCCGCAACGTCCTCGTTCGCTCGCAAAGCGAGTACCCCGTCGTCTCGCTCGGGCCCAACGCAGCCGGTTTTCTGCATAGCGAGGAGCCATTCCTGATGCGCGTGCCCAAGGCCAAGCCGCGTGCGCCCAAGCACGAAGGAGGCGGCCGCAAGCGCGCCAACTCGGGCAACCTCACGCCCGAGCAGGAGGAGCTGTTCGAGCGCCTGCGCGCGCTGCGCACCGGCATCGCCCGCGAGCAGGAGATTCCTCCCTATATGGTCTTCAACAACGCCACGCTCGAGGACATGTGCATAAAGCTGCCCTCCAACACCGCCGAGCTGCTCGAGGTGAGCGGCGTGGGCGCCAAGAAGGCCGAGGCCTACGGCGAGGCCTTCCTCGCCGAAATAGCCGCGCAACCTAGCGCGGCCGGCACTCAGCTACAATCGCAGGACTGAACGTGAATCGGCCGGGCACGCCCGGCAACAGCAAAGGAGCCTCCATGCGCACCGTGAACGTCGGCATCATCGGCCTTGGCACCGTGGGCGGCGGCGTCGCCCGCACCATCCTCGCCCACCACGACGACTACGTGGCCAACTACGGCATCGACCTCAACATCGCCCGCGCCTGCGCGCTCGACCCCGCCGCGGCCAGCGCCTGCGGCATTGCCGAGGAGGCCTTTACCTGCGACTGGCACGACGTCGTGGCCGACGACTCCGTTGACGTCGTGGTGGAGCTCATCGGCGGCGAGCACCCCGCCACAGAGATCTACGAGGCCGCCTTCGCCGCCGGCAAGCACGTGGTCACGGCCAACAAGGCCCTGCTCGGACGCCACGTGGAGGCGCTGGCCGCCAAGGCCCGCGAGAACGGCGTGCAGCTCAAGTGCGAGGCGAGCTGCGGCGGCGGCATCCCCA
>CAVJWS010000008.1:0-35496 GCA_963653485.1 Prevotella sp. CAG:279 | reverse complement strand
CCGTGGCGGTGTTGCAGGCGATGACCACGAGCTTGACGTCGTGGCGCTCGAGCCAACGGCCCACCTGGCGCACAAAGAGGCGCACCTCGGCCTGGGGACGGGTGCCGTAGGGGCAGCGCTTGGTGTCCCCCACGTAGTAGATGGCCTCGGCGGGCAGCTTTGAGGCGATGCAGCGCGCCACGGTGAGGCCGCCGATGCCGGAGTCAAAGATGCCGATGGGCTTGCTGCTCGAGGTGGGGACACTGGGATTGGCGCTTGTGGCCACGCAAGGGTCAAACTCGTCGTTAGGCATGCCCATGGGGTTACTCCCTTGCGTTGAGGCCAATCTGCCCCGATACGAAAAGGCCGGGGGCACGTGGCCCCCGGCCTGCTAGTTCATGGTGGGCGATGAGGGATTCGAACCCCCGACCTTGTGCGTGTAAGGCACCTGCGCTAGCCACTGCGCCAATCGCCCGCAGGCCAAAAGAGTGTAGCACACGGGCGCCTTTGGCTGGTTTGCGCCGGCCCGCTCGTGTTCGGCGCGCGAGGCGCCTGCGTATACTGAAAGGGTTGGATGCGCGGGGCTGCCCCCGCATGAGCCTAAGGAGAGACGCGAATGGCTGGCGCTCCCACCACCCTGCTCGACCTCAGCGAGCTTCTTGCAAACAACGGCGTGCTCGTAAGCGGCGCCGACGCCGACGCGGCGGTCACCGGCGCCGCCTGCGACTCCCGCTGCGTGAGGGCCGGCAACGTCTTTTTCTGCAAGGGCCGCGCCTTTAGGCCCTCCTATCTCTGCGGCGCGGTCGAGGCGGGCGCCGTTGCCTATGTCTGCGAGCCGGAGCTGGCCCGCGAGCTCGCCGCCGTGGCCCCGGACGTGCCCGCCATCGTCACGAGCGACATGCGCCGTGCCATGGCCCTCGTCTCCGCGCTGGCCTTTGGCAGGCCCGACCTCGACGTGGCCCAGGTGGGCCTCACAGGCACCAAGGGAAAGTCGACCACGGCCTATATGCTGCGCTACATCGTTGACGCCGCAAGGGGCCCCAAGGCCTGCGGCATCATCGGCTCCATCGACACCTACGACGGCGTGGAGGACACCGAGTCCACCAACACCACGCCCGAGGCGCCCGACCTGTGGCGCCACCTTGCCAACGCCCGTGACGCCGAGCTCGCGGCCATGGTGATGGAGGTCTCGAGCCAGGCGCTCAAGTACGACCGCACCCTCGGCGTCTCCTTGGACGTCGCTGCCTTCCTCAACATCGGGACCGACCACATCTCGGCCGTGGAGCATCCCAGCTTCGAGGACTACTTCACCAGCAAGCTCAAGATATTCTCCCAGGCACGCCTGGCCGTGGTGAACCTTGGCACCGCCAACCTGGAGCGCGTCTTGGACGCCGCCCGCTCCGGCAGCGCCGAGCGCGTCGTGACCGTCTCGGCAGCCGGTGCCGAGCCCGTGGAGTGCGGCAGCTGCGACATGGTCTACCCCGACATCTGGGCCACCGACGTCTGCCCGCAGGGCACCAAGCTCACCTTCTGCGCCCACGGATCCGAGCTTGACGAGGCGGGCCGCGTGGCCGGCGAGTGGGAGCTGCCCGTTACCATCAACTTCCCCGGCCTCTTCAACGTGGAGAACGCCCTGGTGGCCATCGCCTGCGCCGAGCTTCTGGGCATTGGCCACGAGGCCATCGCGGCGGGCCTTGCCGCCTGCCGCGTGCCGGGCCGCATGGAGCTTATCGGGCAGGCGAGTGACCAGGTGCTCTGCGTGGTGGACTACGCGCACAACACCCTCTCGTACCAGAAGTTCTTTGCCTCGGTGTCCAAGGAGTTCCCGGGCCGCCGCATCGTGGCGCTCATCGGCGCGCCCGGCGGCAAGGCCTTTGAGCGGCGCGTGGACCTCCCGCGTGAGGCCGCCAAGTGGGCGAGCCATATCGTCACCACCGAGGAGGACCCGGCGCGCGAGTCCAACGAGGCCATCTGCGCCGAGATGGACGCCAACGTGCCGGCGGGCGCCGCCCTCGCCGACGGCACGCCCGTGACCCACGAGTACGTGCTCGACCGGCAGCAGGCCGTGGCCCGCTGCGTGGACGTGGCGCTTGGCTATGGCCAGCCCTCCCTCGTCTGCCTGCTCGGCAAGGGCGACGAGACCCTCATCCACCGCGGCGACGAGTTCCAGCCGATGGTGCCGGATGGCGAGGCCTTCCTTGCGGCGGCCAGAGAATGTGGCTTGGTTGAGTAGGGACACCATCTTTTACCAGCAGGTTATTGAAGACACACTCGCATTGGAGCCAGCATGACGCATTCGCACCCCGTCTTTCCCACCAAGCCCTGCGGCGAGCTCGCCGAGCGCCTGCGCAAGGTCCGCTACGTCATCACCGACGCCGACGGCACGATGTTCACCGGCGCCAAGGCCACGGTGAACACGGCCGGCCAGCCCTGCGCCGAGCTGGTGCAGACCCTCGTGGAGCTCACCCGCGCGGGCGTCTCGGTGATTCCCTGCACCGGCCGCAACCGCGCCATGATCATGGAAGACGCCCGCGTGCTGGGCTTTCCCGGTTGGATCGCCGAGATGGGCGGCGTACTTTGCACCAAGCAGGCCAGCCAGCCCGAGTGGCACTACTTCTGCGGCCGCATGCCCTACGAGGAGGGCTGCGGCAAGACCCCGCACGACGTCATCTGCGAGACCGGCGTCATCGACGAGATGCTCGAGCGCTGGCCGGGCCACCTGGAGACCTACCACGACAACGGCATCGGCTTTGAGTACCGCGAGGTCACGGTGGCGCTGCGCGGCGACGCCCCCGAGGACGAGATGCAGGACATGCTCGATGCCTGCGGCCTGCCGCTCTACCTCTCCGACAACGGCATGGTCGACCACATCTCCGGCGACTCCAACCTCGTCTGCGACCGAAGCAAGCCGGCCGGCATCCACACCTACCACGTCACGCCCGCCGGCGTGAGCAAGGGCACCGGCATCGTGCGCTTCGTCGAGCTTGCGGGGCTTGCCCCCGAGGAGGTCCTGGGCGCGGGCGACTCCCCGGCCGACTGCGTCATCGCCGACGCCGTGGGGACCTTCCTGTTCATGTGCAACGGCTTGGGCCACGACCGCGCCGAGGAGGAGCTTGCCGCCCGCGACAACATCCTCGTCTCCACCGAGCGCGCCACCGACGGCTGGGTCGCCGCCATGCGCGGCCTGCTCGCCGCCAAGGAGTAGGGAGCGGCTCCATCGGGCGAGGCGCGCTGTGGCGCCGAGCGGGCGGCAGGGAAGCGAGCGGCGCAAGACGCTCGCGGGCTAGAAGCCTTTGAGGCGGGCCCCGCATCAGGCACGGCCCCCGCGTCAGCGCCGGATGGCTCCAGCGGGCTGCCCAACTTTCGAGCGGCTGCGCCATGAGTCGCCCGCAACCAAGAACCGATAACCTAACCAATCCATATAAGACCAGCTAGGAGTACCAATGTCACAGAACGAGGGACGCCGCCCCGAGGGGCGTGCGAACGACCAGATGCGCCCCGTCTCGCTCACGCGCGATGTCATGAAGAACGCCCACGGCTCGTGCCTGGCCGAGTTCGGCGACACGCGCGTCATGTGCACCGCCACCATCGAGGAGAGCCTGCCGGCCTGGCGCAAGGCCAGCCGCAAGGGTTGGGTCACGGCCGAGTACGCGATGCTGCCCGCCTCCACCAACACCCGCACCAAGCGCGAGTACAAGGGCCGCAAGGGCCGCTCCATGGAGATCGAACGCCTCATCGGCCGTTCGCTGCGCGCCGTCTGCGACCTCGACCACCTTGGCGAGTTCACCATCACGGTGGACTGCGACGTCATCCAGGCCGACGGCGGCACGCGCACGGCCAGCATCACCGGCGCCTGGGTGGCCCTGCACGACGCCCTCATGAGCTTTGTGGAGCAGGGCAAGATCAAGCGCCTGCCGCTCACCGGCCAGGTGGCCGCCATCTCCTGCGGCATCGTGGGCGGCACGCCCCTGCTCGACCTCGACTATCCCGAGGACAGCCACGCCGACGTGGACCTCAACCTCGTGGGCACGGCCGAGGGCGGCATCGTGGAGGTGCAGGGCACCAGCGAGCGCTCCACGCTCTCCCGCGACGAGCTCAACTGCCTGCTCGACATGGCGCAGGGCGGCATCAAGCGCCTCTGCGAGCTGCAAGACGAGGTCACCGGCTTTACGGCGTAGGGCTGTGCCGGGTGCCGTTGTCCGTGCGGGTGCGATTTGAGGGCGCTCGTCGTGCTTCTCTCGCGTGCGGTCCGTGTGTGCCGCCGCTCGCGTGGCCGCGAAGCCCCGATACGGCCTGCCGACCTTGGGGTTTCGGCTGGCCCGGACGTTGCTCGCGCGACCGCGTCGCCCGTACGCCCCGCCTCCAATACCTACCCGACGTTCTTCCGAACAAAGGAGCCACCATGGCAAAGATTGACATCGCAACGCTCGATCCCGAGAAGACCGTGGTCGTGGCCACCGGCAACGCCCACAAGGTGGTCGAGATCGAGGCCATCCTCGCCCCGGTCATGCCCGGCGTGTCCTTCTACGCCCTGGGCGAGCTGGGAGACTTCCCCGACCCGGTGGAGAACGGCGATAGCTTCACCGAGAACGCCATCATCAAGGCCGAGGCCGCCTGCGAGCAGACGGGCCTTGCCGCCGTCGCCGACGACTCGGGCCTGGTGGTGGACGCGCTCAGTGGCGAGCCGGGCATCATGAGCGCCCGCTGGGCCGGCGTCCACGGCGACGACGCGCGCAACAACGCCAAGCTCATGCGCGAGATGGAGGGCGTGCCGGATGCCGAGCGTAGCGCCCGCTTCCACTCCAGCGTGGTGCTTATCCGCCCCGACGGCGTCGTGACCTGCGGCGAGGGCGACTGCGAGGGAACCATCGGACGCGAGCCGCGCGGCGCCAACGGCTTTGGCTACGACCCGCTCTTCTGGCCCGCCGAGACCCCGGGCCGCACCATGGCCGAGCTCGAGCCGGACGAGAAGAATGCCATCTCGCACCGCGCCCACGCCCTGGCCGACCTCGCCCGTCAGCTGGGGTAGCCCCTACAGCACCGTGAGCTGCTTGGGGTACTTGTTCATGACCTCGCAGCCGTCCTCGGTGACGATGAGCAGGTCCTCGATGCGCACGCCCGTCTCTCCCGGCAGGTAGATGCCCGGCTCGATGGAGAAGCATTGGCCCACCTGCACGGGCTCGTCGTGCGTGGACGAGACGTCGCCCGGCTCGTGGTCCTCCAGGCCGATCTGGTGGCCGAGGCGGTGCGTGAAGTACTGGCCGTAGCCGGCCTCCTCGATGATGCGGCGGGCGGTGAGGTCAATCTCGGCAAAGGTCACGCCGGGGCGCACGATGGCCTCGGCGGCCTCGTTGGCGCGCAGCACCGTCTCATAGACCTTGCGGTCGCGCTCGCTGGGCTCGGCGCCAAAGAAGAAGGTGCGCGTCATGTCCGAGCAGTACGAGTCGCGCTTGCAACCCACGTCAAACAGCACGAGGTCGCCCTTCTTGAGCGTGGTGCCGTCGGGCTCGTGGTGCGGGTCGGCGGCGTTTGCGCCAAAGCTCACGATGGGCGTGAAGCTGTGCTCCTGGGCGCCCAGGCGGCGGTACTCGCCAAGCAGGCCGCTCGCGATCTCGTGCTCGGTCACGCCCTCGTGGAGCTGGGAGCGCAGCCAGGCCATGGCCTGGTCGTTCGTGGCGCTCGCGGCGCGCATGAGGTCAAGCTCGGCCTCGTCCTTGATGGAGCGGGCGAGGTCGACGGCCGGCGAGCCGAGGCGGAACTCGCTCGCGGCGCCAAGCCCCATGAGGGGCAGCAGCCAGCGGGCGGCGAGGACCTTGTCCACGCCGAGCGGCTGCTCATGCAGGGTGTGGGCGCACACCATGGGCATGGGGTCCTCGGTGTCGTCAAAGACCACGACCTCGCAGCCCGTGGAGGTGGCGTCGGGGAAGAGGCGGTTGCAGAACATGACGGCGCGCGTGCCCTCGCTCGTACGGGCGAGGTAGAGGGCGTAGAAGCGCTCGTAGGGGACGTTCCAGTAGCCCGTGAGGTACCAGATGGACATCGGGTCGGCCACGAGCACCTGGCTCATGCCCAGCTCGGCGAGGTTGTCCAGCACGCGGCCGGCGCGCTGCCTGTTGAGCGACCCGGCCCCTTCTTGCTCCATGTTCATTCTGCGTTCCTTTCCGCCCCGTTCTTGAGGCATAGCCATACGCACAGTACGATAGACATTCGCGTGAAACAAAGTGGCCGCAGTATGCCTTTGTTAACTTTTCGAAATAAAAGCTACTGGGCCCCAGAATAGAGAGCATGGCATGGAGAACGAAGTCCCTTCCGTCAACAGGGTCGATGACATCCGCGAGAAGCTCGAGGGCCTCAAGGGCGAGCGCCTGAAGGTCAAGGCCAACATGGGCCGCTCCCGCATCGTGGAGCGCACCGGCACCCTCGTGCAGGCCCACCCCTCCCTGTTCGTCCTCGAGGTCGAGGAGCGCCGCGGCCGCACCGCGCGCCAGTCCTACCAGTACGTGGACGTCCTCACCGGCACCGTCGAGCTGTTCGACACCGAGTCCGGCGAGCGCCTCTTCGACTACGTCGCCGAAGAGCCCCTCGAGTAGCCGCCCCATGGCGAGGCAGGTCGTAGAGACCCCCTGCAAGGTCAATCTCCACCTGGGCATCCATCACGAGACCGACGAGCGCGGCTACCACCGCGTCGATTCCGTGATGGTGCCGGTGAACCTGTGCGACACCATCGTGGTGAGCGACGCGCCTACGCTCGAGGTCTGCCACGAGCCGGCGCTTGAGGTCGTTCCCGAGAAGACCACCGTCTGGCGCGCGGCCACCCTGCTGGCCGAGGTCCTGGGCGTGGCGCCCAACGTTCGCATCGAGGTCAGCGCCCGCATCCCCGAGAAGGCAGGTCTCGGCGGATCCTCCGCAGACGCCGGTGCCGTGCTGCGCGCCCTTGCGCAGCGTTGGGGCACAGACGCGCTCGACGAGCGCGTGGTGGGCGTGGCGAGGCGCGTGGGCGCAGACGTCGCCTTCTTCCTCAACCCCACGCCCGGCCTCTACCTTGGCGCGGGCGACGTGCTCGAGCGCACGTTTGCCGAGTTCAGCATGCCTGTGGCATTGGTGATGCCCGCCGCCTGCGGTGTCTCCACCAAAGAGGCCTATGACGAGTTCGACCGCTCGGGCGAGGCCCCCGCGAGCTATGAGGCCGTGTGCGCCGCGCTCGAGGCGGGCGACGTGGAGGCCATGGCAGCCAACGTCTATAACAACCTGGCGCCTGCGGCCTGTGCCCTGTGCGACGAGGTCGGGGCCGTGAGCGAGTGGCTTGCCGCCCAGCCCGGCGTGCGCGCCTCCATGGTCACGGGCTCGGGCGCCTGCTCATTCGCCGTCTGCGAGAGCGAGGCCGCCGCAGACGCAATCGCCGCCGAGGCCCGCAAGACCCGCGGCTGGCGCGCCTGGTCCGCCCTCGCCGGTGGTGCTTGGTAGGGCCAATCTGCGCAATTCGTACATGGTTGGAAGTTCTTGTTGGCAGCCTGCCGACAGTCTGCTAAACTGCTCCCTTGCATCGGGTTGTGGCTCAGCTTGGTAGAGCACCGCGTTCGGGACGCGGGGGTCGCTGGTTCGAATCCAGTCAACCCGACCATTGCATCTGAGAGGCCAGGGATTCGTCCCTGGCCTTTTTGCGTTTGCGCGCGAATTGGTTTTTCGACCAGGCGGGTGGCTTTGTTCACGTGCATCGCGTGCCAAGGGCGTTTGTTCGTATAATTGCCGCTATGTATGCCGCTGCGACAGATTTGAACCCCTGCGGGCTGCCTTGGCGGCGGCCTCGCCTGCGCGTGTTCCTTCCGGCGCTGCTCGCCGCGGTCCTTGTCGTCGCCACCCTTGCCGGCTGCGGTGGGGGAGCGGGCGGCGAACAAACCTCGGGCGCCTCCTTCACCCCGGCGACCTCCATCAACGACGTAACGTTTGACGAGTCGGTCGCCGAGGGCGACAACGGCGCGCTCATCGACGTGAGCCATGTGTCGCAGGGCTACGTCGGCGCAAGCGCCCAGGCCTCCACGCGCCTCAAGCTGCTTGTCTCGAGCGGCGGGGCCACCTACAACTACGACATGCCCCAGGACGGCACGCCCATCACGGCGCCGCTCACCTTTGGCGATGGCAGCTACTCCTTCCGCGTGATGCAGAACACCTCGGGCAGCAACTACGTCGAGCTTTGCTCCGCCGCGGCCGACGTCGAGCTGGAAAGCGAGTTCGCCCCCTTCCTCCGCCCGAGCGTCATTTGCCCCTATACCGAGCAAAGCGCCTGCGTGAGCAAGGCGCGCGAGCTCGTGGCCGACGCGACGACCCAGGCAGATGCCCTCAAGGACATCTGCGAGTGGGTGGTCGACAACATCTCCTACGATGACGCCAAGGCCTCAGAGCTGGCAGACGCCACGGGCTACGTCTCCGACCCGGATTCCACGCTCGCGAGCGGTACGGGCATCTGCCTCGACTACGCCGCCCTCGGCGCGGCGATGCTGCGCAGCCAGAGCATCCCTACAAAAATCGTGACGGGCTATGTGTCGCCGGGCAACATCTACCACGCCTGGATCATGGTCTACATCGACGGAACGTGGACGAGCGCCCAGTTCAGCGTGAGCCAAAACACCTGGTCCCGCGTTGACCTCACCTTTGCCTCGGGGGCCTCGGCGCAAACCGTGGGCGACGGAAAGGAGTACACCGATCGCTATGTCTACTAGCTTTGGAGACGCTGTCTAGGGAATGAGAGGGGGCGCGGGTGCCCCCTTTGTGAGAGAATCAACCATCTAGGTTTCGGCAGGGAGAGAACCATGGCAGACAAGTTGTTGGAAAGCAGCGCCATCAGCGCCTTCTGCAGCAGCGTCGCGACGATGCTGGCCGCGGGCGTCCAGATGGACGAGGCGGTGCAGATGCTTTCCGAGAATCGAGAGCAGTCCCACTTCAAGAGCGTGTGCGACGGCGTGTACGCCAAGCTTATCGAAGGCATGGGCCTGGCCGATGCCATGGCGGCCACCGAGGCCTTCCCGGCCTATGCCGTCGAGATGGTGCGCGTAGGCGAGTCCGCCGGCCGCGCCGAGCGCGTGCTGCGCAGCCTTGGCCGCTACTACGACTCCGAGGGCCAGACCTTCACCAAGCTCCAGAACTCCGTTGGCTACCCGGCGGCGCTGCTGTGCATCATGAGCGTCATCCTCGCCTTCACGGTGGTCGTGATTCTGCCCATCTTCACCAGCGCCTACGAGAACATGAGCGGCTCGCTCACGGCCGGCTCCTTCAGCATGGTGGGCGCCTCGGTCGTCATCGGCTGGGTGGCGCTCGTGGTGGTGCTCGTCGCCACCGTCATCGCGCTCGGGGTCGCCCTCCGCGCCCGCAACGAGAGCGGCCGCATCGCCGTCTCCAAGAACCTCGAGAAGCTCCCCGCCACCAAGCAGGCCATGTACCAGCTCGCCCTTTCCCGCTTCACCAGCGCGCTTGCGGCCTTCGTGGCCTCCGGCGTGCAGGAGGAAGAGGCGCTCGAGCACGCGTCCGCCACGGTTGACCACCCCGAGCTCGTGGCTAAGCTCAAGCTCGTGCGCGAGGCCATGGTCGACGTCTCCAACCCGCGCAGCCTGGCCCAGGCCATCGCCGAGAACGACGTGATGGAGCCCATCTACGGGCGCATGTTGCTCGTGGGCACGCGCTCCGGCTCGGCCGACGACGTCCTCGGTCGCCTCTCCGATATCTTCTTCGAGGACGCCATTGCCCAGCTTGACGCCGCGGTCGATTCGGTGGAGCCGACGCTGGCCGCCTTCCTCACCGTGGCCGTTGGCGCCACGCTCGTTGCCGTCATGCTGCCGCTCATCGGCATCATGGGATCCATCGCGTAAGGGGCGACGATGTTTCACGAGATAACAGACGCAGAGCTCGGCCGCAGGCGCAAGAGGCGCCTCGTTGCGGCGCTGGTTGTCGCGCTTGCCTGCCTGGCGGTTTGCTTTGGCTACTTCACCGTCCGTGCCAACGCGCGCGAGCAAGGTGCCAAGGCGCTGCAGGAGTCCATCCTCGCCTCGGCCCGCCAGTGCTGCGCCATCGAGGGCTCCTACCCCTCCTCGCTCGAGCACCTCGAGCAGAACTACGGCCTCACCATCAACCACAATGACTACGTCATCTCCTACGAGTGCTTTGCTGGCAACGTCTTGCCCAGCGTGGTGGTGACGCCCAAATGAGTAGGGGAGAGCAGAACAGCGGGAGGGTCGACGCCCTCTCCGTCATCTCGCGCGTGAGCCTTCGTGACGAGAAGCAGCCGCTTGCCCGCAAGCTCTTTCCGGTGCTGCTGCTCCTCGTGTTCTTTGCGGCCCTGCTCATGGCCCTCATCTCGGGCGTGAGCGTCTATAAGTCGGTGACCGAGAGCCAGCAGCGCAACGCCGCGCGCCGCGAGGGGCTCGACCTCGTGCTTAACTCCATTCGCGCCAACGACGCGCAGGACTGCGTGGCCGTGGGCGAGGGCCCCGAGGGCCGTTCGCTCGTGGTGGTCGAGAACCTCGAGAGCGGAACGTACGAGACGCGCATCTACCTCTACGAGGGCAACCTCGTGGAGGAGTACAGCGTGGCCGGCAGCCCCTATACGCCGCAGAAGGCCAGCACCATCTGCGAGTCGAAGACCTTTGAGTTCTCCTATGGGCATGGCCTGCTTGCCATCAAGACCGACCAGGGCACCGCAGAGATCGCCCTGCGCAACACGCAGGGAGGCGAGTAGGCATGGCACAGTCTGACCATTCCGGCGAGCTCGAGTCTCGCTCTCGACGCAGCGGCCGCTCGGGCGTCTCGTTCGTGGTCGAGGCCCTGGTGCTGCTCGTCTTCTTGGCCGCCTGCATGGCGGTGTTCACGCAGCTCTTCTCGGGCTCGAGCACACTCGCCGCAAACAGCGAGCGCCTCTCAAACGCCATCATGGTCGCCAAGGACGCCGCCGAGGAGTTCTCCAGTGCGCCGCAGGCCGTTGCCTCGGGCGAGCCGGTGGGACTCACCGTCATCGCCAACGGCAAGAACGGCTTTGCCGTCACCTGTGACGTCACCGACGACAAGACCGAGGCGGGCACGATGTACCACGCCCACATCACGGTCTCGGACGAAGAGGGCACAGCCTATGAGCTCGATGCCTCTCGCTACGTAAGCGGGGTGGAGTAGATGGCCAGCCAAAGCAAGACCGCGGGCGGCGTCCGCATCGGACCTCTGAGCCTGCTCACGCTCGTGAGCGTTCTGCTGCTCGCCGTGCTCGCCGTTCTGTGCGTCACCACCACCAATGCCGCCAGCGCGCTCTCGCGCAGGCAGGCGAACGCCGCCGCGGAGACCTACGCGGTCGATACCTGCGGCCAGGCTGTGGTCGCCGCCGTTGACGAGGTCATCGCCTCGGCGGACGAGGGGGCTGCCGAGGCCGTCTTTGCAGACCTGGACGCCATCCGCGCCCGTGCCCTTGAGCTCGCAGACCTCACCGGCGTTGACCTGGCCGTCACCATGGACGGCTCCGACGTTAGCTTTACCGCCACCGCTACCGACGGGCGTACCCTCGCGGGCGTGGTATCCATAGGCAAGGACGGGTACACCATCACCAGTTGGAAAATGACGACCACCCAGCCGGATTCCCAGGAGAGCCTGTGGGCCGGATCTGACACGGCCCAATAAAGGACGGAGAGAACATGCAGCTCAATGAACTTCTCAAGCAGATGATTGACGTCCATGCGTCGGACGTCTTCGTCGTCGCAGGCCTTCCCCTGTCGTACCGCGCAAGCGGCAGGCACGTCCGCACGAGCGATTCGCCGCTCATGCCCGCCGACACCGAGCAGTTCGTCCGCGCCATCTACGCGCTGGCCAACCGCGACATGCAGATCTTTTCCACCAACGTCAACCACGACGATGACTTCAGCTTCGCCGTGCCGGGCGTGGGCCGCTTCCGCGCCAACATCTTCCGCCAGCGCGGGTCGCTTGGCGCCGTCATCCGCGTCATCCCCTTTGGCCTGCCCGACCCGGCCGAGATGCACATCCCGGAGAGCGTGCTGCGCCTCGCCGAGATTCCGCGTGGCATGGTGCTCGTGACCGGCCCTGCGGGCTCGGGCAAGTCCACGACGCTCGCCTGCATCATCGACCGCATGAACCACCAGCGCCAGGCCCACATCATCACGATGGAGGACCCCATCGAGTACGTGCACAAGCACGGCACCTGCATCGTGACCCAGCGTGAGGTCCCCACCGACATCGCCACCTACTCCGAGGCGCTGCGCTCGGCCATGCGCGAGGGTCCCGACGTGGTGCTGCTCGGCGAGATGCGCGACGCCGACACCATGAGCACCGCCGTGACGGCCGCCGAGATGAGCCAGCTCGTGCTCTCCACCCTGCACACCACCAGCGCCTCAGACACGGTGGACCGCATCCTCGACGCCTTCCCGGCCAGCCAGCAGCGCCAGATCCGCATCCAGCTCTCGCAGGCCCTGCAGGCCACGGTGAGCCAGCAGCTCGTTCCTTCCGTGGACGGCACCGCCGTGCCCATCTTTGAGATCATGATCATGAACACGGCCATCCGTAACCTCATCCGCGAGGAGAAGGCCTACCAGATCGATTCGGTGATCGCCGCCGGCGGCGCCGTGGGCATGCAGACCATGGACCAAGGCCTGTTCAATGCCGTCAAGGAGGGGACGGTTGCCCGCGAGGTGGCGCTTCAGTACGCCAACCACCCCGAGGCCCTCTCCCGTCGCTTCGCCGCCGAGGGCATGTAAGCCACGAACCTTACATAGCTTGGCCTTAAGCCGCGTGATCCGTTTCGGGTTGCGCGGCTTTCCATTCAAATCCGGCCAGGGGCTTGCAGCCGGCGGCGGCGAGGTCGAGGTCGCTGGCGACGAGGGTGTTGTTGTGCGGGCGCGCGGGGTCGTCCGCCTCCTCGGGCACGAGCCATACGTGGGAGAAGCGCGCGGCAAAGGCCTCGCAGGTCTCCTTGAGCGGGGCTGCTTTGCGGCCCTCGAGAGGAAGGCGCAGGGTGGCGAGGTACGTGCCGCCTTCGCTCAGGCGCTCGTGGACCTGTGCGGCGCCTTCTACCCCGGTGAGCGGGCCCAGGGGCTTGGAGCCGGTGAAGGCCTCGTTCACGATGAGGTCAAAGGGCTCGTCCTGGCCCCTGAGCCACTCCCAACCGTCGGCGCAGGTGACCTCGAACCTGCCGCTCTTCGCGTAGGCGCTCTCAAGCTCGCCGAGGTAGAAGCTGCGGCGCGCGATCTCGATGATCTTGGGGTCAATCTCGGCCACGCTCACACGCACGGGCGGCAGGTGGTCCACGATCCACTTGGGCAGCGAGAAGCCGCCGCCGCCGATGACGCCCACGCGCGAGAGGCGCGGTAGCTCGGAGATGATGCGGGCCTGCTCGCGTTGGTAGGAAACCGGCAGCTCAAAGGCCAGCTCGTCGGTGGCGTAGCAGGCGCTTTGGAAGGCGCCGTTCACGTTGAGCATGCGCACGGGCGTGCCGTCCTCGTCGGCCGTGTCAAAGATGAGCGCCAGGCCAAAGCGCGTGCGCTCAACCGTGATGCCGCGCCAGCGCAAGATCTGCATGCAGAGCAGGTGGATGGCAAACCCGGCCACCGTAAGCAGCGCAAATATGAGAATGGCCTGTGCCATGGGCTGATCGTCCTTGTTCCTCGCGGGTGGTTGGCGGCTTGTCAGTCGCTTAGCGTAATTGCGGCACATGCGTCCGCTAGGTTCGCAGAAGAGCATACCCGAGACGCGAAGGCGGGGACCAAGCGGTCGTGGACCAGCATGTCTAGCCCTATGAAACGGTCGCGCCGCCGCCTTGCCGGGCCTTTCGAAAAAAAGTTGGGTAGGCGCCCGTCCATGTGGGTATACGGCAACCAACGTGGAAATTGCGGGTACGCGCGCGTGATGGCAACATCGTCGCTGCAAACCGCGCGTGGGGCTAGTATACTTTCAAAGTTGCTGCGGCGTCCGTGGACGCTGCCCAGTCCGTAGACCACGCCCTAGCGGCTGTCGTTGAGAGGAACGCCAACATGATTTTTGGTCTTGGTATGCCCGAACTGATCGTCATCCTCGTCGTTGTCCTGGTCATCTTTGGGCCTAAGAACCTCCCCAAGCTCGGCAAGCAGCTCGGCAAGACCGCCAAGAGCATCCGTGAGGGCATGGACGAGGTCGAGGCCGAGTCCAAGGGCGAGTCCACCGAGGCCGCCGACGTCGTGGTCGAGAAGACCGAGGCCGATTCCGAGGATGCCGACGCCCCCGTGGCCGCCGCCTCCGACGCCAAGTTCTGCGGCAAGTGCGGTGCCAAGAACCCGGCCGACAACAAGTTCTGCTGCGAGTGCGGCGAGAAGCTCTCCTAGTAGAACCTCGCGCAACGCGCGCCCACCGTACGTAGAAACACCTCAGCAGAAAGCGAACCATGGCTGACAACGAGATCATCCTTACCCCCGAAGGCCGCCAGAAGCTCGTCGACGAGCTGGCTTGGCGCGAGGGAGAGCACGACGCCGAGATCATCGAGCGCATCAAGACCGCCCGTGACTTCGGCGACCTCTCCGAGAACTCCGAGTACGACGACGCCAAGGAGGAGCAGTCCAAGAACGCCTCCCGCATCGCCGAGATTCGCAAGATTCTCTCCACCGCCAAGGTCTCCGAGAGCGCCGGCAGGTCCGTGGCCGTCTCCATCGGCTGCACGGTCGAGATTCAGGAGGAGGGCAAGGACAAGAAGGTCGCCTACACCATCGTGGGCACCACCGAGACCAACTCCCTCGAGCACAAGATCTCCAACGAGAGCCCGGTTGGCTCCGCGTTGATGGGTCACGCCAAGGGCGACGTCATCGAGGTCACCAGCCCCTCCGGCAAGACCCGCAGCTACACCATCACCAAAATCTCGCGCTAGGGCGAGATTGCATCGACGCAGGCCTTGGCCTGCAAGCATGTCCTGTCCGCCCCTTCCGTGCCCGTCGCGGGAGGGGCGTCTTGTTTGTCTGCGCCACGTCACGCGCCACGTTCGTAGGGCTGCGGCGGTCCCGCAAGGGAGCGACCCCGCAAGGGCTCGCTCGCAAGGGGGCGCCCGCAAGGGAACGGCGGGTCGCGTGGGTCGCGCAGGACGCATGAGAGCGGCCCGGCAACTCCCGGGCACAAAGGAATGAAGGACGTCCGGCCCATCGGGCGCAAAAGGAGCATCCATGTCTGAAGAGACCAAGAACGTGGCCGAGCAGGCCGCCACCAACGACGAGCGCGCCATGCGCATCTCGCGCAGGCAGGCCATCATCGACGGGGGCGGCAACCCCTACCCCGAGCACTGCGACGTGGACGCCCACCTCGCCGAGCTGCTCGAGCGCTACGAGGGCCTTGAGGCCGAGGGCGCCGACAGCACCATCTACACCGTGGCTGGCCGCATCCGCGCCAAGCGCGGCCAGGGCAAGCTCGCCTTCGTGGTGCTGCAGGACTCCACGGCCAAGATGCAGCTCTTCTGCCGCATCGACAACCTGGGCGAGGAGGGCATGGCGGCCCTCGCCAAGATGGACCTCGGCGACATCATCGAGGCCACGGGCACCATGGTGCGCACCCGCCGCGGCGAGCTGTCGCTGTCTCCCACGAGCGTCCGTCTGCTCTCCAAGTCCATCCGCCCGCTGCCCGAGAAGTTCCACGGCCTCTCCGACAAGGAGACCCGCTACCGCCAGCGCTATGTGGACCTCATCGTGAACGACGACGTGCGCGAGACCTTCCGCAAGCGCTCGGCCATCCTCTCCACCTTCCGCCGCTACATGGAGGAGAACGGCTACATGGAGGTGGAGACGCCCATCCTGCAGACCATCCAGGGCGGCGCCACGGCCAAGCCGTTCATCACGCACTTCAACGCGCTCAACCAGGAGTGCTACCTGCGCATCGCCACCGAGCTGCACCTCAAGCGCTGCCTGGTGGGCGGCTTTGAGGCCGTGTTCGAGGTGGGCCGCATCTTCCGCAACGAGGGCATGGACCTCACCCACAACCCCGAGTTCACCACCATGGAGGCCTACCGCGCCTACTCCGACCTCGAGGGCATGAAGGCGCTCGCGCAGGGCGTCATCAAGGCTGCCAACGCCGCCGTGGGCAACCCCGAGGTGATTGAGTACCAGGGCCAGCAGATCGACCTCTCCGGCGAGTGGGCCTGCCGTCCCATGACTGAGATCGTCTCTGACGTGGTGGGCCGCAAGGTCACCATCGACACGCCCGTGGAGGAGCTGGCCGAGCTGGCGCGCGAGAAGGGCCTCGAGGTCAAGCCCGAGTGGACCGCCGGCAAGATCATCGCCGAGATCTACGACGAGCTGGGCGAGGACACCATCGTCAACCCCACCTTCGTGTGCGACTACCCCATCGAGGTCAGCCCGCTCGCCAAGCGCTTCGAGGACGATCCGCGCCTCACGCACCGCTTTGAGCTGGTCATCGCCGGCCACGAGTACGCCAACGCCTTCTCCGAGCTCAACGACCCGGTCGACCAGGCCGAGCGCTTCCGCAAGCAGGTGGAGGAGAAGTTCGCCGGCGACGAGGAGGCCATGGAGTACGACGAGGACTACGTGCGCGCCCTCGAGTACGGCATGCCGCCCGCCGGTGGCATCGGCATCGGCATCGACCGCGTGGTCATGCTGCTCACCAACTCCGCTTCCATCCGCGACGTGCTGCTGTTCCCGCACATGAAGCCCGAGGCCGGCACCAAGAGCGGCGCCGCTGCCGCCAAGGCCGCCGAGGAGGCCGCCGCCGTCGCGAGTCCCTACGCCGAGAACAAGCAGCCCACGCTCGACCTCTCCAAGGTCGTGGTGGAGCCGCTGTTCGAGGACTTCGTGGACTTCGAGACCTTCTCCAAGAGCGACTTCCGCGCCGTGAAGGTGAAGGCCTGCGAGGCCGTGAAGAAGAGCAAGAAGCTGCTCAACTTCACGCTGGACGACGGCACCGGCACCGACCGCACCATCCTCTCGGGCATCCACGGGTTCTACGAGCCCGAGGAGCTCGTGGGCAAGACGCTCGTGGCCATCGTGAACCTGCCGCCGCGCGCCATGATGGGCATCGACTCCTGCGGCATGCTGCTTTCCGCCATCCACAAGGAGGGCACCGAGGAGCGCCTGAACCTCCTGCAGCTCGATCCCAGCATCCCCGCCGGCGCCAAGCTCTACTAAGGCGAAGGACGCAGCACCGCAACGAACGAGGGCCTCGCGCATGCGGGGCCCTTCGCTACTAGTTGCGGGTGCATGATGGTGCGCTCGTTGGGTATGCTGAGAACGTATGTATCTAGGCTCGGCGGGGCTGGTCCTCGCCGCCACAAAGGGGAAGCCCGAATGTTCGACAAGTTTACTGACAAGGCGCGCAAGGTCATGAGCCTGGCCCAGGACGAGGCGCGCGCTCTGGGACAGATGTACGTTGGCACCGAGCACTTGCTGCTCGGCCTCATCAAGGAGGGCGAGGGCATCGCCGCCCAGGCGCTCGCCCAGCTCGACGTCACCTACGATGAGACGGTGGAGGCCGTGCGCGAGGTCACCGAGCGCGCGAGCGAGCCGGTGCCCGGCGGCCACATCCCGTTCACCCCGCGCGCCAAGCGCGTGCTCGAGGGCGCCTACCGCGAGACCATGAGCCGCGGGGCCACCTACATCTCCACCGAGCACCTGCTGCTTGGCATCGTGCGCGAGGGCAACGGCGTGGCCATGGAGACGCTCAGCCGCATGGGCGTCTCGGGTGATGCGGTGCGCAACGCCGTGAACGAGCTCATCCAGCAGAACTCCCCGGCAGACGAGGCCCCGGGCGTGCAGGAGGTCCGCATCGGGCCCGACGGCGTCTCGGTGGGGCCGGCCCGCTCCAGCTCCTCCAACGACGATGCCTCGGTGCTCGAGAGCTACGGCAAGAACCTCACGGCACTTGCCGCCGAGGGCAAGCTCGACCCGGTGATCGGCCGTGACCGCGAGGTGGAGCGCGTGATGCAGGTGCTCGCCCGCCGCCAGAAGAACAACCCGCTCATCCTGGGAGACCCGGGCGTTGGCAAGACCGCCATCGTGGAGGGCCTGGCCCAGCTCGTGGCCGCCGGCACCGTGCCCGACATGCTGCGCGGCAAGTCCATCTGGACGCTCGACGTCTCCTCGCTCGTTGCCGGCTCCAAGTACCGCGGCGAGTTTGAGGACCGCCTCAAGAAGGTCATCGCCGAGGTGCAGGCCGAAGGCGACGTCATTCTGTTCATCGACGAGATGCACACCATCATCGGCGCCGGCTCCGCGGAAGGCTCCATCGACGCGGCGAGCATCCTCAAGCCGCCCCTCTCGCGTGGGGAGATCCAGGTCATCGGCGCCACCACGGCCGAGGAGTACCGCAAGCACATCGAGAAGGACTCCGCGCTCGAGCGCCGCTTCCAGCCGGTGAACATCAACGAACCGAGCTGCGCCGACACGCTGCAGATCATCCACGGCCTGCGCGCCGCCTACGAGAAGCACCACCACGTGCGCTACACCGATGAGGCCCTCGAGGCCGCGGTGACGCTCTCTGACCGCTACATCCAAGACCGCTTCCTGCCCGACAAGGCCATCGACGTGCTGGACGAGGCCGGCGCCCGCACCCGCGTGCACAACATGGTGCTGCCGCCCGAGGTGGCCGAGGTTGACGAGGAGCTCTCCCGCGTCCGCGCCGAGAAGAAGGCCGCGGCCGACGCCCAGGAGTTTGAGGAGGCGGCCCGCCTTCGTGACCGCGAGCGCGAGCTGTGCTCCCGCCGCGCCGAGCTCGAGGACGCCTGGCACAAGCGCATGAGCGAGAACGTCGTCACGGTGGACGAGAACGCTATCGCCGACGTGGTCTCGTCCATCACGGGCGTGCCTGTCTCCAACCTCTCCGAGGCCGAGGCCTCCAAGCTGCTGCGCTGCGAGAGCGTGCTGCACGAGCGCGTGGTTGGTCAGGAGGAGGCCGTGAGCGCCGTGGCCCGCGCCATCCGCCGCAGCCGCAGTCCGCTCAAGGACCCGCGCCGCCCCGGCGGCTCGTTCATCTTCCTGGGCCCCTCCGGCGTGGGCAAGACCGAGCTGGCCAAGTCGCTCGCCGAGTTCCTCTTCGGTTCCGAGGATTCGCTCATCACCTTCGACATGAGCGAGTACATGGAGAAGTTCGCCGTGAGCAAGCTCGTGGGCGCGCCTCCGGGATACGTGGGCTACGACGAGGGCGGCGAGCTCACCAAGGCCGTGCGCCGCAGGCCCTACTCCGTGGTGCTGTTCGACGAGATTGAGAAGGCCCACCCCGACGTCTTCAACATCCTGCTCCAGATCCTGGACGAGGGCCGCCTCACCGACGGCCAGGGCCGCAAGGTGGACTTCTCCAACACCGTCATCATCATGACGAGCAACGTGGGCGCGCGCGAGATTGCCAAGCCCGGCTCCATGGGCTTTGGCTCCACCGCAGGCCAGCTCTCTGACGACGAGATCAAGAGCCGCGCCATGGGCGAGCTCAAGAAGCTCTTCCGCCCGGAGTTCATCAACCGCGTGGACGAGATCGTGGTCTTCAAGTCGCTCACGGCCGAGCAGATCCGTGGCATCGTGGACCTGCTAGTCATCAATCTGCGCAACCGCCTCATCGGCCAGGGCATGTCCATCGAGCTTACGGACGCCGCCAAGGACCTGCTGGCCAAGGAGGGCACCGACCCCATCTACGGCGCCCGCCCGCTGCGTCGCGCCATCCAGACGCACGTGGAGGACCCGCTGGCCGAGCAGCTGCTCCAGGGCGGCTGGGCTGCCGGCGACATCGTGCTGGTGGACATAGGCGAGGACGGCAAGCTCGCCTTCACCAAGACGGCCGGCGCCATTCCCGAGCGCACCGAGCGCGAGCACATGGACCTGCCCAGCGGCGGCAGCTCCTGGGGCGGCGGAAGCGCGGACTCGGGCCGCGGCAGCCGCGCTCCCTCCACCGGCTCCGGCCTAGCCGCCGCCGGGAACTAGGGGATTGCCCCAAGACAAGCGTATATGGCGATACACAACAAGAGGGGGCCTCGCAAATGCGGGCCCCCTCTTTGGTTATCTGTTGGGCTTCCGTGCCCGCGCACCCGCGAAGCGGCAGCGCCCGAGGGGAGGCGTTGCGCGCCGCGAGTTCCGCACGAGCCGAAGGCCACTAAAACTGGCCTTCGCGCGAGCAGGACTGTCTGAGCGCCGTGCAATGCCTCCCCTCGGGCGCGGAGGGATACGGGCGAGAACGAGCAGCTTACTGGTACCGCAGCGCCTCGACGGGGTCGAGCTTGGCTGCCCTACGGGCGGGGTAGTAGCCGAAGACGAGGCCGATGAGGACGCAGATGCCGGTGGCGAGGGCCACGGCGGCGGGCGAGATGGCAGGGACGATGGCGCTGCCCTCGGAGGCGCCGAGCGAGGTGGCCAGGCCGCCCTGGTTGGCAAACCATGCGAGGCCCCAGGCGCCGGCGTAGCCCAGCGCCGCGCCGATGATGCCGCCGGCCAGGCTGATGGCGATGGACTCGGCCAAGAACTGCGTGGTGATGTCCGTGCGGGTGGCGCCGAGGGCACGGCGCAGGCCAATCTCGCGGATGCGCTCGGTGACGTTGGTGAGCATCATGTTCATGATGCCGATGCCGCCGACGAGCAGCGATATGCCGGCCACCGAACCCGCGATGAGCGAGAACGAGCCCATGTAGCTGTTCATCGTGTCGATGCTCTCCTTCATGGAGATGACGTACAGGCTGTCCTGCATGTCATCGGAGAGGTTCTGCATCTTGATGACGAGGCTCTTGGTCTTCTCCACGAGGGCGTTCATGTCTTGGCCGTCGCGTGTGTAGCCCACGGCCGTGCCGATCTCGTTGGAGCCGTGCACGAAGCGGGACTCGGCGCACTTGAGCGGCATCCAGGCAGATCCGTAGCCGTCGCCCAGCGCGTAGGCGCCGTTCTGGTTCACCACGCCCACGATGGAGTAGGTGCCCTCGTCAATGCGGATGGTCTTGCCCGTGGGGTCGGCGTCCGGGTCGCCGAAGAGCTGGCGCATTACGTCGGCGGTGACGATGCAGACCTGGGCGCCGCGCGAGGCCTCTTCGGCCGTCCACTCGCGCCCGCGGGAGACCTTGAGGCCGTTGGCCTTGAGGTAGTTGGTGTCGCAGCCCGAGATGGAGAGGTTGAGGCTGCCCTTGTCGGTCTTGGCCGTGCCGCCGGTGTCGAGCGAGCCGGCGATGAACTCGTACTCGGGCAGGGCACGCTCGAGCGTGGTGAGGTTTGCCTGGGTGAAGCCGTAGGGCGAGTAGATCATGACGCGCTTGGCGGCGTCGAGGCCGAGCGAATCGAGCAGCGAGTTCTGGATGCCGCCGATGAGCGAGGTCATGGCGATGACCGAGGCGATGCCGATGACGATGCCGAGCACGGTGAGCAGGCTGCGGCCGCGGTTGGCGTCGAGGGCGGTGGCGGTCTCTGAAGCGAGGTCACGAGGCGTCATGGCTACACCTCCGGGAGGTTGATGGAGCGCGTGCGGGCCGGTGCGCCGAGCGTGCCGCCGACGCGGCCCTCGCTCACGAAGGCTCCCTCGGCAAGGCGGCCGTCGAGGATGTGGAGGGCCCGGTCGGCGCGGGCGGCCACGTTGGGGTCGTGGGTGATGAGCACGATGGTCTTGCCGCGGTCCCTCAGGCGCTCGAAGGTCCGCATGACCATCTCGCCGGTGGCCGAGTCGAGGTTTCCGGTGGGCTCGTCGGCCAGGATGATGGCCGGGTCGCAGACGAGGGCGCGCGCGATGGCCACGCGCTGCATCTGGCCGCCGGAGAGCTCGTTGACCTGGTGGTCAAAGTGGTCAACCGGCAGGTCAACGGCCGTGAGGGCCGCCACGGCGCGCGGCTCGCGCTCGCGGCGGGGAACGTCTCCGTACACGAGCGGCAGCATCACGTTGCGCAGCACCGTGGCGCGCGGCAGCAGGTTGAAGCTCTGGAAGACGAATCCGATGCGCTGCCCACGCACGAAGGAGAGGTCGTCGTCTGAGAGGGTGGAGACGTCCACGCCCTCGAGCCGGTAGGAGCCCGTGGTGGGCGTGTCGAGCAGGCCGAGGATGTTCATGAGGGTGGACTTGCCCGAGCCAGAGGGGCCCATGATGGCCACGAACTCGCCCTTCTCGACCGTGAGCGAGACGCCGCGCAGCACGTGGTTGAGCACGGGGCCGTTCTCGAAGATGCGGTGGACGTTGCTGATTTCGATGACTGGCATGGCGCTACCCAAGCATGACTTGGCCGGAGTCGTCCGACTCGTCATACGTGCCGCTGTCGTAGCCGCTCGCATCGTCCGAGAAGGCGCCGCTGACCACGACCGGGTCGCCGTCCGCCAGCGAGCCGTCGGTGGCCTTCACGGCCGCCTCGCTGCCGTTGTCGCCAAGGACCTCAACCGTGACGGCCGTGGTCTCGTGGGTGGTCGGGTCGGTCTCCACGTAGACGCAGCCGGTGCCGTCGCCGTAGGCGGTCACGGCGGTGCTGGGCACGATGAGGGCGTTGTCCACCTGGCTGGTGGTGATGGAGACGTTGGCCGTCATGCCGGGCTTGAGGCTCTCGTCGGGCTCGGGGATGACGAGCTGCACGGCGTAGGTGACGCCGCCCGAGCCGTAGCCGGCGCCGTCACCGGAGCTGGTGGAGGCGATGGAGCGCACCTGGGCGGAGAGGCTCACGTTGGGCAGGGCCGAGAACGTGGCGGTGGCGTTTTGGTCGAGGGCGATCTTGTTGATGTCCACCTCGCTCACCTGCACGGTGACCATCATCTGGGAGAGGTCTGCCACCTGGCAGAGCGTTGAGCTGGTGGTGCCGGAGGCGTTGGTGGCGCCCTGGCCCACCGAGGCGCCCACCTGGGCGTTGAGCTCGATGACCGAGCCGTCGATGGGCGACTTCACGATGCGCTGGTCGGCCTGGTCCTTGGCCTTGTTGTAGGCGTCGTTGGCGGCCTCGAGCTCGATCTGGGCGCTCTCGAGCTCGTTTTGGGCGCTGGCGATTCCCTCGTCAGAGCTTATGGTGCCAGAGCTCGCGGCGGTGCCGTCGGCCTCATCGCCTTCCTGGCCGTCCACCTGGGAGAACGTGGCAGTGCGGGCGAGGCCTGCCTGGGAGATGGCGGCACCGCTTGCGCGCCCGGCGGCCGTGGCGCCATTGCCTGCGCTCGTGTAGCCTACCTGGCTCTTGGCGGCGTCGAGGGCCTTCTGGGCCTCGTTGACCTTCTGCTTGGCGGAGCGCACGGTGCGCGCGGCCTCGTTCACCGCGCGGTCGAGGTCGTCGTTCTTGATGGTGAAGAGGGTGTCGCCGGCCTTGACCTGCTGGCCGGCCACGACGTCGACCGTCTCGATGGTGCCGTCTATCTGGGGCTGGACGACGTTGGAGCTTGCCGGCTCGATGGAGCCGGAGCCGGTGACCTCGGTGGTGAGGGTGCCGGTGTAGGCCGGCTGGGTCACCACCTGCACCTCGTCCGTGGCGGTGTTGCTCTTGACGAGGTTGAAGATGAGGACGCCGGCCACGAGTGCCGCGGCCACGCCGGCGGCGACGCCGCGGTGGATGAGCTTCTTGCGGCGGCGCTCGGCGCGCATGGCCTTGAGCTTTGCGTAGGCCTCGCGCTCGGCCTCGTCCATGCCATCGTCCGGTTCCGCACCGCTCGCATAGGGGATGGCGGGGACGTCGGGCTGGATGCCCGGCGCATCAAGCGGCTTCAGGCCCTCGATGCCGAAGCGCCCGTCGTCTGCCTCGTTGCCGTGCTTGCCAAATCGCATATCCGCTCCAAGGTTCGGGATACCGTAATTTCAGACAACCCCAAGTTTAGGGCCTTACAGCGCGTCGCACCTCAGCGCCTCCACGAGGTTCTGCGCGTGGCTGCGCCACAGGGCGTAGGCGGCAGATGCCGCAAGCACGAGCGCCGCCCCCGCGCAGGCGAGCAGGACGTAGGGCAGAGGCATTGCGATCCCCGTCCCGTCAAAGGAGAGCGACATGGAGTCCCACATGAGCCAGGAGACGCCGGCCGCCAGCGCAAGGCCAATCGCAAGGCCGCGCAGCGCGTAGCTCGCGCACTCGTAGACCATCATCTTGGCAAAGGCAGCGTCGCCCATGCCACAACTGCGCAGCATCGCAAACTCGCGGGTGCGCAGGATGATGGAGTTCGTGAGCGTGTTGAAGACGTTTGCCAGGGCGATGAGCATGGTGATGACGCTGAACAGGACGATGAGGAGCTGTATGAGCCTGGCGGCGTTGAGGCTGCTCTTGGCGCTCTCGGAGAGGTTGTTGACGTAGAGGCCCAGGTCCGGGTTCTTCTCGGCATAGGCCGAGACGGTGTCCTCGAGCTGGCTTGCGGCCCTGGTGCTCTCGTCAACCGAGAGGCACAGCGTCCCCACCTGGGCCGTGAGCAGGCTCTTGCCCGCGGCGGTGCCGTCCGCGACGTCGGCTGCCGAGCCGATGGCGCTTGCCGGCAGGATGACCTGCGGGAAGGCGCGGTTGATGCCAAAGCCGCTGAGGCAGGAGGGAATCTCGGTGGTGACGGCGCCCACCTCGAGGGTCTGCGTGCAGCTGGCCTCGGAGGCGTCGAAGGTCTTGAGGGCCGTGCCGCAGTTCTCGTCCGGGTAGGTGTAGGCGAGCTTGAGCTGCCCCTCGGGCGTGGTGAAGACACCGTAGAAGCTGAGGTCGCTCTGCTCGTCCGCCCCGGCCAGCTCGGTGCCGTAGAGCGTGATGGTGCCGGCCGAGCCAAGGCCGCCCGTGGTGATGTAGCGCGAGCCGTCGCTGGTGACGTAGGAGTTGATGGCGATGCCGCGCGGGTTTGCGGCGTCGCAGTACTCGTCCTCGGAAAGCCCGAGCTGGGAGACGTAGGCGCGCCAGTCCGCGTCGTCGAGGTAGTAGACGCTGAGGCCGCAGGCAACGCTGCCGTCTCCGGCGACGTTGGAGAGGCGCTTCTCGTCGCTGGCGGCGGCGTCTCCCACAAGCTGGCCCGGCGAGGCCATGAGCGCGCCCTCGTTCTGCGCAAGGTAGGAGCTCGTGTCGGCGCTCACCATGGAGGCGGGGATGCTCGCGGCGATGGAGGTGCTGAGGTGGACGCCCGTCTCGTCCACGCCCTCGATGCCGCCAATCTGTCCGCGCAGCTCGCCAAAGGCCTGGGTGACGTCATCGAAGTCGCTCGCCGCGACCACCGCGTCGGTGCCTTGCGGGTAGGAGCTGTTGGCCGCCGTGCCCATGAGCGGCTGCATGTAGGCGTCGAGGCAGCCGCAGGTGACGACGAGCGCCACCGAGACGGCCAGCGAGGCCACCACCACGCGACTGCGCGAGCCGGAGCGGGTGAGGTTGCGGTGGGCCACCAGGCCTGGCACCCCAAAGAGGGCTTGCGCCACGCGCCCGCCGATGCGGCCGCGATGCGCCCGGATGCGCACGGAGCCGGCCTGCCGCATGGCGTCCACCGCGCTCGCGCGGCTGGCCTTCACGGCCGGGATGAAGGCGGAGACGAGCAGGGTCACGAGTGACAGCCCGGCGGCGAGCAGCAGCACGCGCCAGTCGAGCGTGAGGGCCACGCTGCCCGAGGTCTCGAGCATGGAGGAGAACTCCTCGCTCATGGCGGCCAGCGTCGCGGCCGTGCCGGCGATGCCGAGCAGGATGCCCGCGGGGATGCCCACGACGCCCAGGATGAGGGCCTCCATGAGCACGGACTGGCGAAGCTGCCGCTTGCTGGCGCCGATGCCCGAGAGCAAGCCGAGCTGGCGGGTGCGCTCCGTCACCGAGATGGCGAAGGAGGTGTAGATGAGCGAGACCGAGGCGGCCATCACGACGCCGCAGAGGATGGCGGCCATCTGCCAGAGCGTGTACCAGATGGCGCGGCCGTCGGTGCGGCCCTGGTAGCGCAGCAGGGTGTCGTGCGTCACGGCGACGCTCGGCGTGCCGGTGCCGTTGTAGTTGGTGACGCCGCAGATCTCGTCGTCCCAGCTCTGGATTTGGTCGTAGGTGGGGATGCTCGTGGTGGCAAACGCGAGGATGGCTGCGCCGTCTCCCGCGCCCTGGGCGTCGGTGGCCGCCGTGATGGCGACGCTGCCGGCGGCCGAGCTCATGAGCTCGCCGGAGTGGCCGTAGCTCGCGCCGCTTATGAAGCCCGTGACGGTGTAGGTGCGCTCGCAGACGTCCGCAAGCTCCTCGGCCGAGCCGTTGAACTCGAGCTGGGCGGCCACGTTTGCGCAGGACTGCTGGCTCTGCGCGCCCGAGGCGTCGGTGCGCACGCGCCGTCCCAGGCTGAGCGTTACCTGACTACCAAGCTCGATGGCTCCCTCGCAGGAGATGCCGTTGCCTTGCTGCTCCTCGCCCTTGAAGGGGAGGGGCAGGGCAATCTCGTCTTGGCTGGTGGGCAGGTTGCCCTCGGTGAGCGCGGGCAGCATGGCAAGCGCGGTTGCCCCCGTGCCCTTGGTTGCCCAGGCCTCCTGCGTGCCCTTGGTGGCCTGCGGCAGCGTCTTTACGGTGAGGTAGCTGGGGTAGGAGGTGGCGGCGGTGGCCGTGTAGGCCTCGAGGTTGCCGTCCTCGGTCTCCGTTGCCTCGGAGCCGTCACTGGCGTTGATCTTCTCGGTCTTGAGAAGGGTGCTGCCGAGCTCGTAGGACACGGCGACGTTGGTGGCGCGCTCGTCGTTCTCGAGCCGGGTGAGCGCGTTGGCGGAAAGCCCCGCAAAGCTCGTCTCCCAGGTGCCGGTGGTCTCCAGCTCGTGTTGGATGAGGCCGCCCTCGATGGAGGTGATGGTGGTGAAGATGGCCGTGACGAGTGCGCAGGAAAGTGCGATGCCGATGACGGAGACGATGGTGCGCGCGCGGCTCTTTGAGAGCGTGCGCAGGGTGAAGCGCGTGAGGATGCCCATGGCTAGCGCGCCCCCTCGGCGTCATACGGGGTGCCGGGGCCCATGCCGGCGCGCGGGCCCGCGGGGCTGGCGGCATGCCCGGCGGGCGCGGTTGCCGCCACGCTCGTGAAGCCCTTGGTGCCGCGGCGCTCGTCTGAGACGATGCGGCCGTCCTCTATGGCGATGACGCGGTCGGCCGAGAGCGCGATCTGCTCGTCGTGGGTGATGACCACGAGCGTCTGGCCGAGCTGGCGGTTGGATGCGCGCAGCAGCGCCATTATCTCGGCGGAGTTCTTTGAGTCGAGGTTGCCGGTGGGCTCGTCGGCCAAAAGGATGGCCGGGGCGTTCATGAGGGCGCGGCCGATCGCCACGCGCTGCTGCTGGCCGCCGCTGAGCTGGTTGGGCAGGTGCTTCTCGCGCCCGCGCAGCGACAGCGACTCCAGCAGCATGCTGAGGCGCTGCTGGTTGACCTTGCGGCCGTCGAGCAGGACGGGCAGCGTCATGTTCTCCACCACGTCGAGCACCGGGATGAGGTTGAAGAACTGGTAGACGAGGCCCACCTCGCGGCGGCGGAAGATGGCGAGCTGCTCGTTGCTGCGGGCGAATATGTCCTCGCCGTTCACGCGCACGGCGCCCTCGGTGGGGCGGTCCACGCCGCCCATGAGGTGCATGAGCGTGGACTTGCCCGAGCCCGAGGAACCGATGATGGCCACGAACTCGCCTGCCTCGATGGACAGCGAGACGTCGTTGAGCGCGCACACGGCTTGCTCGCCGGTGCCGTAGACCTTGGTGAGGTGCTCTGCGGTGAGGATGTCCATGACATTCCCTTCGTATGGCGTGAATCTGCTACGACCATACTCGCAGCCCCAGCTTGCTTTCAGCTGACCGCCCCGTGACAGAAGCGTCACATTGGGGGGATGCCCGGTTTGGGCTGCAGGGGAGTGCCGGATGCTTCGGGTCCGTCCGCGACCGAGGGGAGGCATTGTGCGGCGCTATCGCCGTTTCTCGCGTAAATCGCTTGTGCGAGCTACACCGTTGCCTTGAAGAAGGTGATGTCGAAGCGGGCGCCGGTTGCGTGGCCGTCTTCGTCGGTGACGTTACTTGCGGTGATGCGGCCGTCTTGGGCGCTGATGAGGCTTTGGGCAAGGGAGAGGCCGATGCCGACGCCGGCTGGGCGGGTCTCGCTCGGCTGGGTGTCCTCTCCGCGGTAGAAGCGCTCGAAGACGTGGGGCAGGTCCTGCTCGCGGATGCCGGAGCCGGTGTCGGTCACGCTGATGCGGCAGGCCACGGTGTCCTCGCTGGCCTTCACGCGCACGCACCCGCCGGCCTGCGTGTGCTCCAGGCAGTTCTTGAGCACGTTCTCGAGCGCCTCGCGCGTCCAGGCCTCGTCGCCCATGAAGGCGCAACCCGGCTGCACGTCCTGCTCAAGCCGGACGTCGGCCAGGTCGTAGGAGATGGCCAAAGGCGAGGCGGCCGCCTGCACGAGCGTGGCCACGTCCACGCGCTCGCGGGCGAGCGTGACGGTGCCGGCGTCGATGCGGGCGAGCTTGAGCAGCGCCTCCACGAGCCACTGCACCTGGGCCAGGAGCTGCTCGCTTTGGCGCAGGCGGGCAAGCACCTGCGCATCTCCCGCGGCCTGCGCCTCCTTGCGTGCGAGGTCGAGCGTGAGACCGAGCGAGGTGAGCGGTGTCCTCAGCTGGTGAGAGATGTCGGCAAGCGAGTCGGCGAGCGAGGCCTTCTCGGCGGCGAGGTCCTCGCCGGCGATGGTCAGGCGCGTGAGGGCCTTGTCCACCTCGCTTGCGAGGATGGCCAGCTCGCCCTCGTGCATGTCGGACAGGCTCACGGAGCGCCCCTCGTGCAGTGCGGCGTCCACGCGCTGGGCCATCTCGGCGATGCGCCCGTGGCGCTCGGCCGTGAGGCGCAGGTAGAGCGAGATGGCCTGGGCGCCGCACGAAAGGCAGAGCCCTGCGGCCAATAAACCCCAGTTCATGCCCGCAACAAGGGTGAGCGACAAGGTGACGAGCGACGAGGTGACGGTTGTCCGGCGCACGTCGTCGTTTCGCAGCAGCTCTAGCATGGGCCGTCTCCCTCGCAGCTCTTGTAGCCGAGGCCGCGAACGGTGACGATGAGCGCGGGATGCGAGGGGTCGTCCTCGATCTTGTCGCGCAGGCGCTTCACGTAGACGGAGAGGGTGTTCTCCTCGATGTAGGCGCCGGCGTCTTCCCATAGGGCGTCGCGCACCATGTCGCGCGTGACGAGCTTGCCGGGGTTGGTGGCAAAGAGCAGCAGCAATCGGTACTCGAGCGCGGAGAGGAAGACCTCCTGGCCGTCCTTGGTGACGCGGGCGCGGTCCGGGTCGATCACGAGCCTGCCGAGCGAGACGGTCTTCTGCTCGGGGCGGGAACGGCGGATGACGGCGGCGATGCGCGCCATGAGCTCGCGCGGCCGGAAGGGCTTGGCCACGTAGTCGTCGGCACCCATGCCCAGACCGGTGACGGTGTTGAACTCGTCGCCCGAGGCCGTAAGGAAGATGACGGGCAGCGAGGGCCGTGCTCCCTTGATGGCGCCGCAGACGGCAAAGCCGTTGCCCTGGGCCAGCGTGACGTCAAGAAGCACGAGGTCAGGAGCCGGGGAGGCGTCGCACGCAAGCCTGATGGCCTCGTCTTGCGTGGCACAGGAGGAGACCTCGTATCCCTCGGCGCACAGCAGTTCGCCCAGGGTCTTGGTAATGATGGGGTCATCCTCAACGAGCAAAATGCGCATGCCAACCCTTCCCTCGACGTCCCTCCCATTATCAGCCGCCACATCAGCGGCCGCCAGTGACGGTTCAGTAAGCGAAGGGAGAGACGCGCCCCCAACCCAAACAAGGACGTTATCCACCCTGCCCGCGCCAGGGCCGCGAGCCCGAACATGGACGTTAACCACCCTGCCCGCACCGGGCCGCAACCAGCGCACGCCGGGCGCGAACCCGCAAAGCGCACAATGCCTCCCCGCGGGCGCGGACAGGTCAGATGGGGTTTCGGGCCAGTAGTGCGCGCTACGAAAGCGCGCTGCAGAGGGCGTCGATGAGGGAGACGGCGAGCATCTGCGCGTCGTTGATGGTGAAGCTGCCGTCAAAGTCGGGGTCTGCCGGGAGCTCCATGCGCACCATGGGCGGCTTGGTGCGAGCGCTGGCCAAGGCCGTGCGCAGGCGCAGGGCGAGGTCACCGCCGTCTGCCATGGTGACGTTGGCGACGTTGGAGACGGCCGGGCGAGGCGTCACGGCAAGCACGATGACGGCGCTGTCCGCCTCGGTGGCGTCCTTGACGGACTCGACGATGCGCAGGTTGGTGTGCTCGGACATGGCGCAGGCGATGTTGTAGATGCGGCCCGCCACGGCGCGCGAGATGGGGTCCTCGGCGGTGATGGCCACCTTCATCTCGTCGAGCACGAGGGCGGTGCGCGCAAAGCCCATGCCGCTCATGGGGTGCGGGCCCTGGGCGGGCTTGCCGGCCCAGACGTGGCGCAGGCGCTCGATGGCGTCGAAAGTGTCGCCGAAGGCGATGCCGTCTGCGAGCATGCCGACGTTTTCCTGGAAGAGCTTGACGGCGCCCTCGGTGTGCGGGCCAAAGTAGCCGTCGGCCTCGCCGCAGGAGAAGCCCAGCACGTTGAGGGCGTTTTGCAGGCAGCGTACGTCGTTGCCATGGAAGTTGGGAAGACGCAGGTAGAGCGTGCGGTCTCCCAGCTGGTAGCACTCGTCCACCAAGGCCGACCAGCAGCTGACGTCGACCTCGGTGGAGAGCGAAAGGTTGTGCTCGATGCGGAACCTTGCGACGGCGTTGGCGGTGGAGGCACCAAACTCGGAGGCCTCGCGCTCGGCGGAATCAATCTCAAAGCCAAGGGAGGCGAGGCGCTCCTGCACGTCCTCGACCATCTCTCCTGCCATGCCCTCGCGAATCGGATCCATCAAAAAGCTCCTAAAAACGTCTGCGTTTGGCGTGCTAGCTTGCGCGCTCAACAAAGAAGTCTGCCATAGCGGCAAGGACTTCGCCGGCCTCGGGCGTGATTTCACCGTTTGAGGTCAACTCGGCGATGAGGTCCTTGGCCTTGCCCGTCTCCCGGGCGGCGAGGCTGCGGCAGGCCTCGATGCCGCCGCCCAGCTCGATGAGCTCCACGGCGCGGGCCAGCTCGGCCTCGCCGGTGACGTTGCCGGAGAGCAGGGCCACGAGCTCGTCCTTCTTTGGCGCGTCAAGCTCGCCCAGCGCGTGGATGACGGCCAGCGTGCGCTTGCCCTCGGTGACGTCGCTCCTAAAGTCCTTGCCCTGGGCCGCCGCGTCGCCGACGAGGTTGAGCAGGTCGTCTTGCAGCTGGAAGGCAGCGCCGGCGTGCAGGCCCACGCGGCGCAGCCTCTCGCAGAGGGCGGGCTCGGCGCCGGCGCAGGTCGCGCCGATGACGAGGGGCGCCGCGGCGGTGTAGATGGCCGTCTTGGAGATGACCATGTAGAGGTAGTCGCTGACGCTGATGTCCCAGCGCCCGTCTCGGGCCCAGCCCAGGTCGAGGGCTTGGCCCTCGAGGGTGCGGCGCTCCATGTCGACGAGCTTGGAGAGCACGGCGAGCTTGCGCTCCTGCGGCAGGCCCTTGTCGTTCAGGACCACCTCAAAGACCTCGGTGAGCGCCAGGTCGCCGACGTTGGTGGCGATGCCGGTGCCCTGCGTGAGGTAGAGGCAGGGCTTGCCGCGGCGCAGCTCGCTCTCGTCGGCGATGTCGTCGTGGATGAGCGCGGCGCTCTGGAACAGCTCGATGGCCACGGCGGGGGAGAGTGCCAGCTCGGCCCGCCCGCCCGCCGCCTCTGCGCCGAGCAGGCACAGCACCGGGCGCACGCGCTTGCCGCCGCCGGCGGTAAAGCTCGCCAGGGGTTCGTAGAGAAACGCGCCGAGGTCTGCGGCGGGCACCTTGTCGCCCGTGTTCTTGGGGGCGGCGGCGCTTGCCTCAAGCGCAGCCTCCACAGCGGGGAGCTTGGCCTTGAGGTAGCTGACGAAGGGGTTCTCGGCCACGCCTACTCCTCGAAGCCGTTGGGGTTGTGGCTCTGCCAGTTCCAGGAGTCACGGCACATGTCGGCCAGGTCGTACTTGGCCTCCCAGCCCATCTCGCGCTTGGCCTTGGAGGCGTCGCACCAGTTGGCCGCGATGTCGCCGCCGCGGCGCTCGCGGATGACGTAGGGCAGCTCCTTGCCGCAGGCCGCCGAGAAGGCGCGCACCACGTCGAGCACGGAGGAGCCGGTGCCGGTGCCGAGGTTGAAGACCTCGACGCCCGTCTTGCCGTTCATCCACTTGAGGGCCGCCACGTGGCCGCTGGCCAGGTCGCAGACGTGGATGTAGTCACGCACGCCGGTGCCGTCGGGCGTGTCGTAGTCGTTGCCAAAGACCTGCACGGCCTCGAGCTTGCCCACGGCCACCTGCGCCACGTAGGGCACGAGGTTGTTGGGGATGCCCTTGGGATCCTCGCCGATGAGCCCGGAGGGGTGGGCGCCGATGGGGTTGAAGTAGCGCAGCAGCACGACGTCCCACTCCTGGTCTGCCGTGTGCAGGTCGGTGAGGATCTGCTCGATCATCCACTTGGTCCAGCCGTAGGGGTTGGTGGCGAACTTCTTGGGGCTCTCCTCGGTGAGGGGCAGGGAGTCCGGGTCGCCGTAGACGGTGGAGGAGCTGGAGAAGATGATGGACTTGCAGCCGTGGTTGCGCATGACGTCCACGAGCACGAGCGTGTTCTCGATGTTGTTGTGGTAGTACTCGATGGGCTTGGTCACCGACTCGCCCACGGCCTTGAAGCCGGCGAAGTGGATGACGCGGTCGATCTTGTTCTCGTCGAAGATCTTGTCCATGGCCTCGCGGTCGAGCACGTTGGCCTCGTAGAACTTGAGGTTGGCCGAGGCCTCGTCGCCGGCGATCTGGCGCACGCGGTCGATGGCCACGGCGCTCGAGTTGGACAGGTCGTCAACGACGACGACCTTGTAGTCTTGGGCGAGAAGCTCTACCACCGTGTGGCTGCCGATGAAGCCGGCGCCGCCGGTGACCAGGACGCAGGTGTCTTTGGGATCGAGTGCTTCGCTCATGCTGGCTCCTTTTGCCGAGGCGAACTTGTGCGTTGGGTGCGCGGCGCCCGTGGGCCGCCGGCCGCTTGGCCATACCAGTCCGTAAGTATACCGCGCCCGTCCGGGACGTGCTGTGAGTACGTTAACATTTATCGCCAAGCTGCGAAAACGAGTCATAGGGAGCGAGGCGCCAGGGCCCTCGTCCTAGGCGGCCCAGCCCCAGCGCGGGGTGTATGTGGCCCCGTAGTAGCTGATCCACTCCTCGAGCCCGATGGTGCGGATGTAGCCGACGTTGTCCATGACGGTGCCGTTGCCGATGTAGATGCCGACGTGGCCGTAGATGCCGCCGGCGTAGGTGTGGGGGTGCGAGGGAACCGCGACGATCATGCCGATGGCGAGGTTGCCCCTGTTGGAGCTCGTGCAGAAGTTCCAGTACATGTCGCAGGCGTTGCCGCCGGGGTATCCCAGGCCGGCCGCCTGGTAGACCATGCTCACCCACATGGCGCACAGGCCGCCGCCAGGCGAGCCCACGCGGCTGCAGGCAGAGACGATGGCGGAGCCCTTCTCGCTGGCGGTGGCGTTGGCGGGAAGCGTGCCGGTGTTGCCACCCCCCGAGCTCTTCTTGGCGGCGGCAGCGGCAGCGGCGGCCTCGGCCTGGCGCTTCTCCTCGGCCGCGGCCGCGGCGATCTCCTCGTCGCGCTTGGCCATGAGGGCCTTCACGTCGTCGGAGAGGTTGTTGACGACCTCGCTGGCCTCCTGCTGCTTGGCGGTGACGGCCGCGAGCTGCTCGGTCTGCTCGGCCTTGAGGGACTCGAGCTCGGCCTTTTGGCTCTCGAGCTCGGCCTTGGCGCTCTCGAGCTCGGCCTTGGCGGCCTTGATGCTCGTGATGAGGGCCTGGTCGCTCTCGTTGATCTTGCCCATGTAGAACAGGTTGCTCGTGAGCTCCTCAAAGCTCGTGGAGTTGAGCAGCAGGGCGAGGAAGTCCGAGTTGCCCGTCTTGTAGCTGCTGGAGATGCGGGCGGCGAGCTGGTCTTGCTTGGCCTCGATCTCTGCCTGCTTGGCGTCGATCTCGGCCTGCTTGGCGTCGATCTGCTCCTGGACGCTCTCGATCTTGGAGACCGTCTCGTCAAGCTGCTTGCTGAGCTCCTGGTACTCGGCGGCGATGTCGTCGAGCTTTGCCTGGGCGGCGTCGAGCTGGGCCTGGGCGGAGTTGAGCTTGTCGGTGGTCTCCTTGGTGGCCTCTGCGGCCAGGGTGGCCACGGGCGAGGAGAGCAGGCCGGCGGTGACCACGGACAGGCCGAGCATGGCCTTGAGCGCCGCGCGGCGCGTCATGAGAGAGGTGGGCTGCACGGCCGAGGAGGGCGCCATCTCGGTGGGAGTGGTGTCGGTAGCTCGACTGATGTTGATTCGCGACATGTCTGCTCCAAATAAAACGCGTTCGCGTGTCGGCGACTCCAGGTTTGTAAAGGATAGACCATCGCAAGCTGAAACAAACCAACTTCACGTTTGCGCCGGCGAGCGCGGGGGCTTGCGCTGGGGATTAGCCTAAACCCCCAGGCAATTGAGGGCGATCAGCCCGGCGGCGTAGGCGAGGGCGCAGACGGCCAGGACGGCGTCGGCGGGGCGCAGGCGCTGCTCGTGGTAGTGGGTGCGGCCGGCGCCGCCCTCGTAGCAGCGGGCGTCGAGGGCGCGCGAGAGGTTGTTGGCGTGGCGGATGGCGCCCGCGAACATCGGCACGAGCACGGCGCTCGTGGCACGCAGCTTGCCGATGAGGCCGGCGTCCTCAAAGGAGCTGCCGCGCGTGGCCTGGGCGTCCATGACCGACTGGGCCTCGTTTGCGAGCACCGGCACGAAGCGCAGGGCCAGCGAGAGCACCATCGTTATCTCGTGCGTGGGCACGCCCAGGTGAGAAAGCGGGCTGAGCAGCGACTCAAAGGCGTCGGTGAGCTGGGTGGGCGTGGTGGTGAGCAGAAGCAGCGCCCCCAGGCCCACGGCCATGAGCAGGCGCGCGGCGTAGAGCACGGCGATCCAGATGCCGCCCGTCGTGAGCGCGAGCGGGCCGAGCGCCGCCAACGTGGCGCCGCCCTTTGCCATGAAGAGGTTGAAGAGGGCCACGATGGTGACGAAGGGCGCGATGGGGCGCAGGTTGGAGGCGATGGAGGCGGGGCCCAGCTGGGAGATGGCCGCGGCGGCCACGAAGGCGATGGCGGCGAGCGCGAGCTGGGCGGGCGTGTTTATCGCAAGCGAGAGCACCACGAGCACGATGAGGGCCACGAGCTTGACGCGGGCGTCGGCGCGGTGCATGGCCGAGCTTCCGGGCTGGTAGCGGCCGATGGTGGAGGCGATCATGCGAGCTCCTCTCGAAGGCTGCCGATGGCGCTGACGAGCTCGCTTACGCGAAGCGGGCTGCCCAGGGCGCCGCGGGCGATGCCGAGGTGGCCCTCGAGCTCATGGGAGAGCGAGAGGCTGGCCGGCGTGCCGAGGCCGAGCTCGTGCAGGCGGTCCTCGTTTTCCCTAAAGACGTGGGCCGGCGTGCCCATGAGGCCAATGCGCCCCTGGTCAAGGGCCACGACGCGGTCGGCAAGGCGGGCGACGTCTTCCATGGAGTGCGAGATGAGCAGGATGGCGGTGCCACTTTTGTGCAGCGTGCGGATGGCGCGGCGCAGGCGGCGCGCGGCGCTCGGGTCGAG
>CAVJWS010000007.1:0-36431 GCA_963653485.1 Prevotella sp. CAG:279 | reverse complement strand
TGGTGGGCCCGACAAGGTTCGAACTTGTGACCTCCCGGTTATCAGCCGGACGCTCTGACCAACTGAGCTACGGGCCCACGTGCGATGTGTTCGCCACAACGCGCTTGGGTATAATAACCCAATCCGAGCGACGAGGTCAACGAGAATCTCAAAATTTTTTGAATCGAGCTTTCCGTGGCCAAAACATGGCCAAATCAGCCACCAAAGCAGATGCCGAATCGTTAGGATTAGCTACTACTTCACGCGGCACGGGGTGCCCGGACGAGATGGGAGGAACCGACATGGTGCGCATGGTGTTGAAGAACGTCGTCGTCGGCACTCCCCCTCTTCCCTCGGCCGTAGTCCTCGCTCCCCTGCCTGAGGGACAAGACGCACCTGAGGTCACCGTCGAGAGGGACTGCGACGCCTCCGAGGTCTTGAGCGAGGCCCCCACCGACGTGCTGCCCATCAACCTCGGAATGTTCGAGGCGGCCTCCATCGCCCGCGGCGTCGAGAGCGCCGGGCACAAGCGTCCCGACACCCACGAGCTGCTGCTCGAATCTCTCATCTCGCTGGGCAACACGCTCCTGAGCGTCAGCATCACCCACGTCGAGGGCACGACCTTCTTCGCCACGCTCGACGTCCGCGACGCCGACGGCGCCACCCACCACATCGACGCGCGCCCCTCCGACGCCATCGCCCTGGCCATCCGTGCCGAGGTCGACGTCCTTGCCAGCGAAGACGTCCTCACCCGCGCCGGCCTCCCCAACTTCGAGGCCATCGCCGCCGACGAGCAGAACCGCGAGACCCAGAAGTTCCACGAGTTCGTCGAGAACCTCTCCCCGGAGGACTTCCAGCTTCCTCGAGAGGGGTAGGCAGGCTGTCCGGTTGGAGGGAGACCATCCCTTCTGCTCGGACAGATTTGCTTCGCAAATCCCCCACAGCCTCGCTTCAGGGACGGTCTCCCTCCAACCTGCCACTTGTGCTTCACGGAACAAAGGGTCGCCGGGGGTTCTCTAGAACTATCACGTGAGTGACCACGCCTTAAAAGCTGTGACCTCTTTTCCCAAGACAGCGCCACGACCCTCTACAGGTTTTTCCCTCGAACTGACGAGGATGACTACCGACCCCACAGGGGCTTCCTTCACGAATTTCCTGAAGAGTAAGCCCTCAACCCGCGTAAACAGCAGGGTGCCCGGGACGGGGGCGTGGAGCAAACAATTGGAGCCGCGCTCTGTGCGGCGACCTTGTTTGCGAACGCTCCCGTCCCGGGCACCCGTCAGGTCTAAGGCAGCTGCTTACTCGTCAGCCGAATCCTCGCTGTCTTTGGAGACATCCTCAGCAGCCTCGTCAGTCTCAGCTTCTACTTCAGCATTCTCATCAGTCGCTTCATCACCCTCGTCGTCCTTGTCAGACGAGTCCATTCGGGCCAGCGCGCAGACGGAGTCGCCGTCGGCGACGCTCATGATCTTGACGCCCTGGGTGGAGCGGCCGAGCTTGGAGATGTCCTCGACCTTCACACGAATCACGATGCCATCGGTAGAGACGATCATGAGCTCCTGGTCGGGGCCGACCACGCGGCAGGCCACGAGGCTGCCCTTCTTTTCGGTCATGGTGATGGTAAAGACGCCCTGGCCACCACGCTTGTGCTCGGGATACTCGCTCACCGGGGTGCGCTTGCCGTAGCCCTTCTCGGTGATGACGAACAAGTCGCCCTCGCCGTTGGTGATCTCCATGCCGAGCATGCGCGCGCCGTCCTTGAGGGTGATGCCGCGCACGCCGGAGGTGTCACGGCCCATCGGGCGGACGTCGGTCTCGGGGAACATGATGGTCTTGCCGTCAGTGGAGACGAGCATGACCTTGTCGCCCTCGCGCACGCGGCGCACGTTCACGAGCTCGTCGCCGGCGCGCAGGTTGATGGCGATGATGCCGTCGTGGCGCGTGCGGTCGTAGGCGCTCATGGCCGTCTTCTTCACGATGCCGTTGGCCGTGGCAAACATCAGGTACTCATCGGCCGGGAAGGTGCGGCAGGTGATGACGGCGGTGGCGTGCTCGCCCTCGGCGAAGGGCACGAGGTTCACGATGGCCGTGCCGCGGGCCGTGCGCTGGCCGATGGGCAGCTCGTGGACCTTCATGCGGTAGACCTTGCCCTTGTTGGAGAAGAAGAGCACGTAGTCGTGCGTGCTCGCCACGAAGAGGTCCTCGACGAAGTCCTCGTCCTTGAGGTTCACGCCCTGGACGCCCTTGCCGCCGCGCTTCTGGGCGCGGTAGGTGTCGACCGGGGTGCGCTTGACGTAGCCGGCGTGCGTGACGGTGACGACCATGTCCTCCTCGGCGATGAGGTCCTCGACGTTGAGCTCCTTGGTGCCCTCGACGTTGATCTTGGTGCGGCGCTTGTCGGCGAACTTGCGCTCGATCTCGCGCATCTCGTCCTTGATGACGCCCAGGATCTTCTCGGGGTTGGCCAGCAGGTCCTCGTAGTAGGCGATGGCCTTGCGCAGGCCGTCGAGTTCCTCTTGGATCTGGTCGCGCGAGAGGCCGGTGAGGCGGCGCAGGCGCATCTCGAGGATGGCCTGGGTTTGCTCGGGCGAGAAGCCGAAGCGCTCGATGAGGCGCTCGGAGGCCTCGGAGTCGGTCTGGCTCGAGCGGATGATGGAGATGACCTCGTCGATGTGGTCGAGCGCCATGAGATAGCCCTCGAGGATGTGCGCGCGGGCCTGGGCCTTCTTGAGGTCGAAGCGGGTGCGGCGGGTCACGACGTCAACCTGGTGGTCGATGTAGTGCTGCAGCATCTCGCGAAGCGTCAGCAGCTTGGGCACGCCGTTCACGAGCGCCAGGTTGATGACGCCGAAGGTGGTCTGGAGCTGCGTGTACTTGTAGAGGTTGTTGAGGACGACCTGCGGGATGACGTCCTTCTTGAGCTCGATGACGAGGCGGATGCCCTTCTGGTTGGACTCGTCGCGAAGGTCGGAGATGCCCTCGAGGCGCTTCTCGTTCACGAGCTGGGCGATCTTCTCCTGCAGGGCTCCCTTGCTGACCTGGTAGGGCATCTCGGTGAAGACGAGGCGGCTGCGGCCGGTCTTGGTGGTCTCCACGTGGGCCTTGGCGCGGATGGTGAGCGAGCCGCGGCCGGTCTCGTAGGCGTCGCGGATGCCGTCGATGCCCATGATGATGGCGCCCGTGGGGAAGTCGGGGCCGGGCATGACGGTCATGAGCTCGTCGGTGGTGGCGTCCGGGTTGTCGATGAGCATGCAGGCGGCCTCGATGGCCTCGCCGAGGTTGTGCGGCGGGATGTTGGTGGCCATGCCCACGGCGATGCCGTTGCAGCCGTTCACCAGCAGGTTGGGGAAGCGCGCCGGCAGCACGGCGGGCTCGGAGAGGCTCTCGTCGTAGTTGGGCTGCCAGTCGACCGTGTCCTTCTGCAGGTCACGAAGGAGCTCCATGGCGGGCTTTGCCAGGCGGCTCTCGGTGTATCGCATGGCGGCGGCGCCGTCGCCGTCGATGTTGCCGAAGTTGCCGTGGCCGTCGATGAGCGGGGTGCGCATGGAGAACCACTGGGCGAGGCGGACCATCGTGTCGTAGACGGCCGAGTCACCGTGCGGGTGGTACTTACCGATGACTTCGCCGACCGTCCAGGCACTCTTCTTGTGCGGACGGTTGGGGAAGATGCCGCTCTCGTTCATCGCGTAGAGGATGCGGCGGTGAACCGGCTTGAGGCCGTCGCGCACGTCGGGCAGGGCGCGGGCCGTGATAACCGACATCGAGTACTCGATGAAGCTCTGGCGCATCTCGTGGCCGAACTCGGAGAGCTGCAGGGCCCCGCCGTGCTCGTCCACCTCGCCGGCGTCGGTGCCGCGGCCGGCCTCGCCGAACTCCTCCTCGAGCTCGCCGTCGTCGTCGACGTCTTCCTCGTCGTCATCGCTCTCGACGTAGACGTCGGTGCCCTCGTCCTCGGCACTGGCGCGGTCGAGCAGGCGGCGCAGGTCCTCGGGCAGGTCAGAGCCGCCTTCGCCCTCGTTCTTGTTGATATCGTCTGCCACTTCTGGCCTTTCTCTCAAAACCGCGGCCATGACGGCCAAGGGTTCTGTTAATTCCTACACCCAAAACCACGGGCAAATCACAAGCAAAGCTCAACTCAGATTTCCAGAGACCCCAGGCCCAACCGTCAAACCCTTGCAGGTTGGCCCAGGGATTTCAGGGTGCCGCAGATTGCCCTGAAAGAGGAGGGAAGCGTATTGCATACGCGACCGACGATTGAAGGGCAAGGTGCGGTGCACTGGAATTCCTGGACCGTCAAAACCATGCGGGTTGGGCCAGGGCTTTTGTGGTGCCCCAGGTTGCCGCGAAGGAGGAGGGAAGCGTATTACATACGCGACCGACGAGTGAGCGGCAAGATGGGGTGCCACGGAAGCCCTGGGCTAGGCGTCCAAGAACCGAGCGTCATGCGCGTGGCGCTCGATATAGTCACGGCGGTAGCCGACCTCGGAGCCCATGAGCTCGCGGACGGCGCGCTCGGCCGCGGCGGCGTCGTCGATGGTGACGCGCTGCAGGATGCGGGTCTTGGGATCCATGGTGGTGGAGGCCAGCTGCTTGGGGTCCATCTCGCCCAGGCCCTTGTAACGCTGGACGTCGTAGCCCTTCTTCTTTTTCTTGAGCTTGCCGGAGTCGTCCTTCTCGTCGCCGTCCTCGTCGGGGCTGAAGCCCAACGCCTTGATGGTGTCGCGAAGGATCTCCTCCTCGGGCTGGCGGCCGTTGGGGTAGACGTAGTGGATCTTCTTGCGAACCTTCACGCCGAAGATGGGCGGGCAGGCCACGTACACGTATCCGGCGTCGATGAGCGGGCGCATGTACTTGTAGAAGAAGGTGAGCAGCAGGATGCGGATGTGGGCGCCGTCGACGTCTGCATCGGTCATGATGATGATCTTGTGGTAGCGGGCCTTGGAGAGGTCGAACTCGCCACCCTCACCGCTGCTCGAGGTAACGCCCGTACCGATAGCCGTGATGAGAGACTGGATGGTGTCGCTGGAGAAGGCGCGGTGATCGCCTACGCGCTCCACGTTCAAGATCTTGCCGCGCAGGGGCAGGATGGCCTGTATGTCTCGGCGGCGCCCGTCCTTGGCCGAACCGCCTGCCGAGTCGCCCTCGACGATGAAGAGCTCGGTCTGCTCCGCGTCGCGGCAGGAGCAGTCGGCGAGCTTGCCGGGCAGGCTCGCGCTCTCGAGCAGGCTCTTGCGGCGCGTGGCCTCGCGGGCCTTGCGCGCGGCGTTGCGGGCCTTGCTGGCCTGCTGGGCCTTGTTCACGATGGTGCGCGCCTGCTTGGGGTGCTCCTCGAGGTACTCGGCCAGGCCCTCGGCCACGATCTTGTTGGTGAGGGTGCGCATGTAGGAGCTGCCGAGCTTGGCCTTGGTCTGGCCCTCGAACTGCGGGTCGGGCAGCTTGACGGAGATGACGGCGGAGAGGCCCTCGCGGACGTCGTCGCCGGTGAGGTTGGAATCCTTCTCCTTGAGGATACCCTGCTTGCGCGCATAGTCGTTGATGACGCGGGTGAGCGCGGTGCGGAAGCCCTCGAGGTGCATGCCTCCCTCGGGCGTGTAGATGTCGTTGGCGAAGCTCATGACGTTCTCGCCGTAGCCGCTGTTCCACTGCAGCGAGACCTCGACCTCGCCCATCTTCTCGGTGGGGGTTCCCTCGTCGGTCTTTCCTTCGAGGTAGATGGGGTCCTTGAGGCCCTCGGGGATCTCCTTGCCGTCATTGAGGAACCTCACGAAGTCGATGATGCCGCCCTCGTAGCAGAACTCCTCGGAAAGCGGGGTCTGCTCACGCTCGTCGGTGAGGGCGATCTTGAGGTTCTTGTTGAGGAAGGCCGTCTCTTGCAGGCGGTTGTGGAGGGTCTCGAAGTCGTAGACGCAGGTCTCGAAGATCTCGTCGTCGGGCCAGAAGGTCACCGTGGTGCCCGTCTCGTCCGAGTCTCCGATGCGCTGCATCTTCTCGGTGGTCTTGCCGCGCGAGAACTGCATCTCAAAGATGCCGCCATCACGCTTGACCTGCACGACGACCTTCTTGGAGAGGGCGTTCACGACCGAGATGCCCACGCCGTGCAGGCCGCCGGAGACCTTGTAGGCATTGTTGTCGAACTTGCCGCCGGCGTGCAGGATGGTCATGACGACCTCGAGGGTCGGGATGCCCTTCACGGGGTGCAGCTCGACGGGGATGCCGCGTCCGTTGTCCACGACCGTGATGGAGTTGTCGGCGTGGACCGTGACGCTGATCTGGCTGCAGAAGCCGGCCATGGCCTCGTCGACGGAGTTGTCGACAATCTCCCAGACGAGGTGGTGCAGGCCACTTGAGCTGGTAGAACCGATGTACATGCCCGGGCGCTTGCGCACGGCCTCGAGACCCTCGAGAATCTTGATCTCTCCGCCGCCGTAGGATTGCTTTTCGGTAGACTCTTCCACCCAACACACCTTTCCTAGAATGTTGGACATTCAATCTAAGACATTCTAGTACAGGGGCCGTATTTATTGAATCCTGAACCTACGGGCCCTAGCCAATCACACGCAAATAGCTTCAAAGGCCCCTTAGGCGGCCTCTAAGGGTTAGGTTTGTCATTTGGCGTGGTTTCTAGTTTTGCACGGCGCAGTGAGTTTTCCATCGCCTCAGACGCCGCCTCGCGCATTTTGGCGTCCTTGATGACCGAGGTGGCCTGCGCCACCTGCGCACGCTCGTAGGAACTCAGGTCCGGCAGGTTCGCCACTGGCTCCTGGTTGCGTTGTTTTGGCTGCTCAAAGGCCTGTCCCGCCTTGCGGGAGAGCCTGAACTTCACGCGCTGGACCTCGAGTCCCGCAAAGGCGAGCCGCTCCTGGTACATCTCGGCGTCAGTGGTGAGGTCTGCCATGAGGGTGTTGCCGTCGAGGTAGACGACGAGCTCGGGCATCTCTCCCTCCTTGGGCTGCGACAGCCACACGGCAACGGTATGCCGGGCGACCCTCTTGCCGCAGACGCTCCTCCAGACGGACAGGGCGCGCCCCACCTCGGAGGTGCCGGCCGCCATCTTTGCGTCCACGAGCCCGGACACCGCCTTGCCCGCCGTGACGGGCTCATGCTGCTTGGATGGGTCTAGGGGGTCGTATTCCGCACGCTCGGCCCAGCGGCGCCTACTCATCCCCATAGTCCACCACCTTCATAGAGTCCAAGGCCTCCTTGGAGAAGTAGCCGAGGTTGGTGGTGGTGATGATGGTCTGTATGCCGCCCTCGACGAAGCTCGTCACGCAAGAGCGGCGGCTCTCGTCTAGTTCGCTCATGACGTCGTCGAGCAGCAGGAGCGGCCGGGTGCCAAGCAGATCCTCGCACAGGCGCACCTCGGCCATCTTCCAGGCAAGCGCCACCGTGCGCTGCTGGCCCTGGCTGCCGAACGAGCGGCAGTCGCGGCCGTCAATCCTGAAGACAAGGTCGTCGCGATGAGGCCCTATCAGGGTCTGGGCCCTCCTCACGTCGTCGGCCCGGCCGGCGCGCAGCTGGCAGGACATGAGCCCAGCAAGCTCGTCGCGCCCCATGCCCGCGGCGGCCCCCTCCACGCTAGAGACGTATTCGCAGCTCAAGGCTTCGCCGTCCACTATCTCGGCGTAGATTTGGGAGACGAGGGCCGAGAGGCGCGCGAAGAGGTTGAGGCGGTGGTGGAGCAAGGTGGCCCCTCCAAGGGCCACCGACTCGTCCCAGGCGTCGAGCAAGACCTCTTCACACCCGTCTTTGAGCAGGCGGTTCCTCTGCTCGACCGAGCGCGTGTAGGTGGAGAGGACCTTCCTATACCCCGCGTTCGCCTGGGCGCCGAAGCCGTCGAGCTCGCCGCGGCGCCGCGATGCGGACCCCTTCACGAAGGAGAGGTCGTCAGGGCAGAAGAGCACGGAGAGCAACGTCCCAGGCAGGTCGATCCCGCGGCAGGGCTTGCCGTTGCGCACGAACCTTCGCTTCTGGGCTGTGCAGTCCATCTCGACGTCGATGACGCGGCCGTCCCCCTCGAGGCGGGCGCAGACGCGCGCCTCGTCTACGTTCGGGGCCAACAGGTCCGCCGGCGAGGGACGTCGAAACGACGTGCCGCAGGTGAGGTACTGCAGGGCCTCGACGGTGTTGGTCTTGCCGACCGCGTTGGGACCCACGAGCACCGTGCACCCCTCGGCGGGCTCGAGGACGCGTCCGTCAAGGTTCCTATATCCGTTGAAGCTGACACTTTTGACGACAAGCGACACGGGCTACATCCGGGTGGGCATGAGCAGGTAGAGGTAGTTGATCTTGGAATAGCTCTTGAAGACGCCGGGGCGCATGCTCTCCTGCAGCTCGAGCGTGACCTCGCCGGCCTGGTCGAGCGCGCTCACGCAGTCACCGACGTGGCGGTAGTTCATGCGGATGGAGTTATTCTGCCCCTCGGCGTCGATGTTGATGACCTCACGGGCGTCTCCCTGGTCGGGAGAGGTGGACGAGAGCGTGGCCACCGACGCGTCAACGTCGATCTCGAAGCGGACCGAGGAGTTTGAGGTGGCGATGGAGCTCACGCGACGAAGGGCGCCGGAGAGGTCGGCCACCTTCATCTTCACCGAGGTCAGGCAGGAGGCCGGCAGAAGCTGCTTGTAGTTGGGGAAGTTGCCCTCGATGCGGCGGGAGACGTAGGTGGTGTTACCGCTGACGAAGATGACCTGGTTGGTCGTGCTGCCGATGATGATGCTCGGCGAGTCGCTCGGCAGCGACAGGACGTCGTGGAAGGCGGCACCGGGGATGATCATCTCAAAGGTGTCCTCCAGCGAGGAAGTCTCGACGTTGGTGTCGCAGACCGCGAGGCGGTAGGAGTCGGTGGCGACGAGCCTCACGGTGTTCTCCTCGACGTTGAGCATGATGCCCGAGAGGATCGGGCGGCTCGTGTCGCGCGAGGTCGCCTTGTAGACCTTGTCCACCATCTCGGACAAGACGTCGCAGGGAAGCTCCACCGAACGCTCCATGGCAATCTCGGGGAAGCTCGGGAACTCCGAGGCGCTCAGGGTGTTGAGGTGGAAGGAACTCTTGTCGCAGGCGAGATGGATGGTGCCATCGCCGCCGTCAAAGGTGACGGCCGAGTCGGAAAGGTTCTTGACCACGCTCGTAAGCATGCGCCCCGAGATGACCGTCTCGCCCTCCTCTTCCACGTTGGCGGCTATCTTGTGGCGGATTGAGGTGTCGAGGTCCGACGCCTGCATCTCGAGCGTGCCGTTGGAGGCCTTCATGAGGATGCCGCCGAGCACCGGGATGGTCGAGCGGTTGGCTATTCCCTTGGACACGATAGAGAGCGCCTTGGCGAGCGAGGACTGGCTGACGGTGAAGCGCATGGGTCTCTCCTAACTATTAGTTCTTATATATGTATATATAACTAGTAGTGGTAGTAGGTGCTGTCGAAATGTAGACAACCTTGCATTTGCGCAGTTCAGGTTGGCAATCATGGCCTAGAAACCTGTTCAAGCGAAAGCCGGGTTATAAACGTTGAAGCCGTGTTCATATCTTTCTCAACATCGACGGCTAGGTTTTCAACACCATTTTGCGGGCTTTCTACAAGGTCTTGTTGATTGCCTACGAGCTGGCCATGAGGTCTTCCTTGAGACGGTCGATCTTGTCGCGGGCGATGCGGTCCTCGTCCCTGCGCTCCTCCACCCACTTGAGGCTGTGCTTGACCGTGGCGTGGGTGCGCCCGCCGAACTTCTCCCCGATCTTGCCGAGCGTGGAGTCGGTGAGCTCGCGGGTGAGCCAGACTGCGACGTGGCGCGGCTCCATCAGGCCCTTGTTGCGCTTGTTCGAGATGAGGTCCGCGTGGCTGATGCCATAGCGCTGCTCGACGAACTTCTGGATCTGGTCGATGGTGAAGGTGCGCTGCTCCGCCCCCCACTTCGCGATGGCGAGGGCGTTGATGTCCTCGCGGGTGAGCTCCCCTCCGGCCTCCTGCTTTTTTGTGGCGGTGAGCAGGCAGGACTGGCAAAAGGCCTTGATGGTGCGAATGGACGAGCCCGAGCGCTGGGCCATGAACTCGAGGTTCTCCTGGGAGATTGCGCCCGTGAACCCCTGCATGCCGGGGTTGTTGGCGGCCTCCTCCTTCATGCGTTCGCAAAAGGCCTTCACCAGGCCGTACTTGAGCTCGTAGTTGGGAACCTGGATGGCGATGGTGACGCCCGAGTCGAGGCGCGTGGCCACGCGGTCCTCAAGACCGAGCTCGGCCGGGCTTTCGTCGGCCGCGAGCACGATCTGCTTGCCATGGCTCGTGAGGTAGTTGAAGGTGTCGAAGAAGAAGTCGATGGACTTCACGGCGCCGCCGAAGCCCTGGATGTCGTCGATGATGAGGACGTCGATGTCATGGTAGTTGTCGGCCAGCGCCTCACGGACGTTTCGCGACGAGTCGTTCATGGCGCCGGTGTAGTCGCGCACGAAGTCGCGGGCCTGGCGGTAGACGCAGACGCGCTCGGGCGAGTAGGTGGCGAGGTAGTTCTGGATGGCCTTGAGCAGGTGGGTCTTGCCCAGTCCGCTCCTACCGTAGATGAAGAGGGGGTTGTAGCCGGTGCTTCCGTCGGCGACCGCCTTGGCGGCCTGGAAGGCGAGCTGGTTCTCCTCCCCCTCCACGAAGGTGTCGAAGGTAAGGCGGCTGTCCTCGGCGGTGATTTTCTCGACCAAGGGATTGGTGCGGCGGCGTCGCTGCTCGGCGTCATCGCCCGCCTTTGGCTGGGTCGTCGCGGCCGTGGCGGCGGCCGTGGCGTTGCGCATGCGCTCAAGCTCGTCGGCGGTGATGGTCGTTGCCGGCGCCGTCGTTGCTGGCCCGGCGCCGGCAACGTTCTGTCGGCTGAGCTCGACCTTGAGCTTCATGGGTTGGAAGGCGGCCCGCCCGAGGGCCTCGGTGATGGTGCCCGTGTTCTTCTCGACGTTGCGTTTGACGAAGGCGCCTCCGGCGGCGATGACGAGGGTGTCCTCGGTAAGGTCGGTTGCCGTGCAGCTCCTTAGCATCGCGAGTACGGCAGGTGCCAAGCCCTCGTCCTCCAACATGCTGACGGCGTCATCCCATAGGATCTGGGCGTCCGACTCTTGGTTGTTGATTTCTTCCATCTTGGCCTTCTAGCTATGGAGCTGCGGTTTTTCGCTTCTCGATACCAATGTTGAAAACTCATTATATGGGAGGGATGGCCTGGGAGAGCAATGATGTTGAAAACTTGGCAAGCGGTTGAAACTTCCCTTACCGGGTGGCCATGCATGCTGCTCGTAGGCCGCTCATGGCGGTTCTTTTCTGCGCCTGTCTTTATCGGGAGATAAAGAAGCCCCGCCCCGGTCTTTTCGAAAGATGGAGGGCGGGGCTTCGATGGGTTTGGTGGGTGGGCCTAGAGGAGCGTCCTACCCAGCTCGGTGAGATGGCGCTTCTGCCCCTGCTTCTTGATGACTCCCTGCTCCTCCAGCTCTTGTAGCTGGCGTGTCCAGGTCGCGGGCGAGCCGCCATAGGCGTTGACGAGGTCGGTCGGTCCCACCAGCTCGTGCTCCGAGAGGTAGGCGACCACGTTTGAGGCGCGCTCGCTCAAGTGGATTGGCGTGCCCGTCGTCGAGCCTGCTGGCACGGGCATAGGTGACCAGGAGCTTTCCGTGGTTTGGGGTTGGGTCGTTTGCTGGGGCCAGCCCTGCGGCGCCCATTGTTGCCACTGCTGGTATTGGCCTGCCGCCTGGGAAGGGGCTTGGTACGGGCTTTGGATGCCGACCCCCTGGTTCATGGGCATGTTTGTAGCGCTTTGCGTGGGGTACCCTTGTGGGAATCCACCCTGCGGCGTCGGCCATCCCTGCTGGGGGTAGGTGCCCATCTGAGCTGGCCAGCCCACGGCGGGGTTTTGGGACGGCATGGCGGCGCCGACCTGCTGCGGATAGCCGCCGGTGGCTCCAAGCTGCGGATATTGACCTTGTGTGAGCGAGCCTTGCGTGCCTTGTTGGTAGGCGCTCCATTGAGACGGGGGTAGGTCTTGCTGGGGAGGTCGGGTGGCCGCTGTCCCTCCTGCGCCTAACGCGGCCGGACCGCCGCCTTCGCCCGGCATCGAGATGGTGACGATGGTACCGGCGTTGAGGTTGTCCTCGATGGTGAGGGTGCCGCCGTGGTCCTCCATATATTGTTGGGCGTAGGGAAGTCCGCTTCCGACCCCGCGGATGTATTTCTTCATCTGGTCGGTGGCCGAGGTCGTCCCGTATTCGAGCGCCCGCGCCTTCTCTCTAATTCCCGGTCCCTGGTCCGAGAAGCGGATGGTGTTGCCGCCGTTCAGGATTGAGATGGTCGGCTCGATGAAGTAGGCATGGACGAGGTTTTCCACAACCTCGCGGATGACGGTGAAGCTGATCTTGCCGCCCTGCTCCTTGGCGAGCCTCGTGACCGTGGCCGTGATTTCCTCGAGGTAGGAGCGTACGTCCTTGGGTTGGATGACAACCACGCGGGGTGCCGCGGCCGGGTCGTCGAAGATGGCTATGCGTGTCGGGTAGGTGACAACCTCAAGGTCGCCAGCCATCTCCGTCGATTGTTGTCCGCCCGTGCCGGCCGATGTTCTCTCGTCCGCCGGACCCTCCCCCACAAAGGGGTAGAAGGCGTCAGCCATCTTTTTCTCCTGCCGCAAGAGGTCGCCTGACCTCGGTGTCTTGCAGTCTTTCAACAACTTTTTCACCTCTGATGAAAAGTTGCAAAAGATTTCTTCCAGGCCATGAAAAGTTTTCAACACATGAAGAGAAATTGTTCATAAGCTGCGGTGAGTAGGTGTGAAAAGAATTGAGAACACACCTATGCACAAGCAAACCTTTCATAGCGCAGGCCTGATTATTTCACCTTTTTGCAGATTTTCGCCCCTCGTTTGGAAGGTTTGTTGCCATGTTGGCGCACGAGGTCGACACATGGCGCTCCCGCCACTAGGTGTTGTTGAACGTACGTGCAAGATGTCTTACCTATTGTGGTTTGGGCGCCCTAAGGCATGTATTTGAAGCTTTTCTGTGGCATAACCTCGAAAAATACCCAGATAGAAATTGACATCCGGATATGTGCGCCCCTACAATCGGAGAGCTTGACTGCTATCGCAGTGATGAGATTTATCACTCAGGAGGAACCACTATGAAGCGTACGTATCAGCCCAATAAGCGCAAGCGCGCCAAGTGCCACGGCTTCCGTGCTCGTATGGCCACCAAGGGCGGCCGCGCCGTCCTCGCCCGTCGTCGCGCCAAGGGTCGCAAGAAGCTCACCGTCTAGGACTCTCCATGGAGACCATCAAGTCCAAGAGGGATTTTGAGAGGGTCTTCCGTGGTGGTAAGCGGCTCAACCATCCACTCGTGAGGCTCTCCGTGAGTCCCGTCGAGCAAGGTAGGAAGGGCCGCGTTGCCTTTGTGGCGGCAAAAAGGCTCGGCAACGCCGTGTGCCGTAACAGGTGCAAGCGCGTGCTGAGGGCCGCCGCCGCAGAGGTCGGATTTCCGCTCGAGGGGTTTGACGTGATCATGTTCGCGACCAACTCCACGCGCGAGGCCAGCTCCACTCAGGTGGCGCGCGGCCTGGCCAAGCTATCGAAGCGGATTGAGGCATGAGTGATTCGGGGGAAGGAAGGCCTGGCTTCGTCTCTCTCTCCCTTATCTTTTTGGTAAGGGTGTACAAGAGGCGAGTCTCCCCTCTCCTTCCCCCGTCTTGCATATATGTGCCAACCTGTTCTGAGTACGCCATAGAGGCAATTGCCCGCTACGGCGCACTCAGAGGTGGTTGGCTTGCCTTGGCGCGCATCGCCAGGTGTAACCCCTTCCACAAAGGCGGCTATGACCCCGTCCCCTAGGTGGGGCGGTTTTACCGGAGGTACATTTCCATGTGGGATGGAATCATCTACGTCATCGCTCAGGTTCTGACGTTCATCGCCAACTTCGTTGGTGACTGGGGCCTGGCCATCATCATCCTCACGGCGATCATCCGCCTCATCCTGACGCCGCTTACGGTGAGCTCCACCCGTTCCAGCGCCAAGATGCAGATCCTGCAGCCCAAGATGGCTGAGATTCAGGAGCGCTACGCTGACGATCCGCAGCGCATGAACGAGGAGATGCAGAAGTTCTACAGCGAGAACAAGTTCAACCCGCTGGGCGGCTGCCTCCCCATCCTCATCCAGATGCCCATTTTCTTCTCGCTGTTCAGCGTCCTTCGCTACCAGATTCCCGCCGATGCCCACTTCTACGGCATCTTCAACTCCCTGGCCATCTCGCCCAATGATGCGGTGTCAACGCTCGGCTGGGCCGGTGCCTGGCTCTACATCCTCTTTGACCTTGCCTTTGGCGTGCTCACGCTCATCCCGATGCTTCTCAACCAGCAGAATGCCGATTCCTCCATGGCCTCCCAGACCAGGATTATGGGCGCTGTCATGGCCATCATGATGGTCTGGTTTGGCTGGAGCGTGCCCATCGGCGTGGTGCTCTACTACGTCACCTCTTCTGCCTGGGGCGTCGTGCAGCAGGTCTTCATTACCCGCAAGGTCATGGAGAAGGCCAAGGCCGATGAGCTCGATCGTCAGGCCAACGCTCCCGTCAACGTTGACGTGATCCGTAAGGAGCGCAAGCCCCGCCCGCACAAGAAGGGCTAGCGGAAACGCCTGATTTCATAACGTCGTCTGTCGCGCATCCTCGTTTTGAAGGTGCGCGACGCGTCTTATAACTGGAGGTTTATATGAGTGAAGAGGTCAAGGAGGCTGCGGGCGAGTTCGACGAGATTCGTGCCGCCTTCGAGTCTGACGGAGATCTCTCCGACGAGCAGGTTGACGTTGTCGCCGACGCTGCCATTTCCATCCTTCGTTCCATTCTTGCCTGCTTTGGTGAGACCAGCTGCTCCATCGACGAGTATGACGGTGACGAGGGCGAGCTCATCCTCGATGTGAATGGCGGCGATCTTGCTATCCTCATTGGCCGTCACGGTATCACGTTGGATGCCTTCCAGGTTGTCTTTGCCTCCATGCTCACCAAGAAGATTGGTTTCCACTATCCCATCGTGGTGGACATCGAGGGCTACAAGAGCCGTCGTCGCGACAAGGTGCAGTCCATTGCTCGTAACGCCGCTTCCAAGGCTCGTAAGACCGGCCGCGCGGTCAAGCTGGCTCCTATGAATGCCTATGAGCGCAGGCTCGTTCACCTTGCGCTTCGTGGTGACGAGACCATCACGACCCACTCCGAGGGCATCGACCCAGAGCGCTACGTCGTTGTTACGGCTGTTAAGGCTTCTGAGTAGGTTTTTAGACGTACATAGAGAGTTTTCTAGGGAGACTTCGGTCTCCCTTTTTTGTTTGCGCTGCGGGTTTCTGCTTTGCACGCCGTTGATTTAGAAGCTGCCTGCCCTAGGCATTGTTTGGCATTTCGAAGACTTGTCTTTCCATCATTTCAGCCTGACGGGTCAGCGCAGTGGGTTTGCGTCAAGGAGAAACCAGCCTCGGCTATCAGAGGGTTGTGGTTTTGCGTCTCATGCATGTCTGAGGTAGGCACCCAGATGCTCCGATTTGACTAGTAGGGGTCGTTTTTACTGATTCCTGATGTATAGATTATTCAGTGATTTTATACATTATTCAGCTTAAATTCCGAAACACTTAGGACTTTCAATTCAGCGCTCATTGATTTTCATACAATTTCACGTCTTCAAATAATTCTTTTGGGAGCTAGATCGCTGTGGGATGGCCGATGTTCCATAGACTTCTATACGTGGCTAGTGGTAAGCAATATCGAGGCTATTTCGGACTAATTTGCTTTAACAATTTGTCGTATCTCTCATGGTCATCATTTCTCCTATTCAACACTCCGTTATCCCCTGGTGACACGTAAACGACCCTGGTTTGAGCGAATAGGATCTTGGGTTACTTATGCTTGAGCAGGAGTGAGGTGGTCCAGAACCATGCTTTTTATGGTTTTGGACCTTTCATCCGTAGCGTTTCTAGCGGCTTCACCTAGTTACTTGAGCCTGTATGAATCTAGTTTGGTTATCAATCCAGGCTCTATATTGAGGCGCTATATGCGATTGATCGTATTTGTCACGCAATTATTGTTGGCTTATATAGACCTCATTGGCTGCACCTATGAGTCGTTCTCCTTATGTGATGGATAGGTGCATTTAGAACTCAACTAGCAGGTCAGCCATTTCTGGTTGTTGGATTCATCAATACCGCTCCAATGGCTATGAGTGTTGGTAGTAGATAAATCTCTATGAACGATGGAGGACTGACTCTAGTGATCTATCTCTCATAAACAATGAGAGATAGATGTTAGTCGATCCAACTCTTAGAACTTCACTCTTAAGAGTTTCAATTTCTGAGAAGTCTCTTTGATGAGAACCTCACTCTATGTACGGATGTGCTTGTAAGTGTCTTTGTTACAGGTCATCAAATCCAATCTAGTCACTCATGAGTTGCAATCCATTTGCACTGTCATTTGTGAAACAGCTCTCAAGGATTCTTTTGGTCTGTCATAGTTGGGTAGAAGAGAAATTGGCAGCTCTGCCAAAACTTCTCGAGGCGGGAATTTTTGGCACGAAAGGACTTATTTCTATGTCTTCTACTTGGAACGGCTATGAGAATCAGGCTTGGCTTGACTCTCCCCTTTTAAAGCGAGGCTCTGAGAGCGCTTCTAAGGCACTAAAACAACTCCTCGCTTACATTAATGCATACGAACTAAAAGTAGGCCTCAAAGAGGCTTCTGGCGTCTTATATCATCTACAACTTATGCTGGAGAAGAATGAGACCCTTAATCTGACCAGCATTAGGGATCCCAAGGATGCTTTGGTGCTTCATTCACTTGACTCCCTTATTTTTCTTCACTCGATGAGTGAATATATGGATAAGGAGCAAAAGCTTCAAGTTTTGGATATGGGGACCGGTGGTGGTTTTCCTGGAATTCCTCTTGCCTGCTCAACTGAGTGGAATCTAACGCTTCTTGATTCGGTTGGTAAGAAAGTTACTGCCTGTCAAGAGTTTGTTGACCAACTTGGAATGTCAAGCCAAGTTTCGTGTGTTCATTCCAGACTTGAGGATTTTGCACTCAAGAATGGTGGTAAATATAACGCTGTTTGTGCGAGAGCCCTCGCTTCCTTGGATGTTCTTCTTGAATATGCCTCACCCTTTGTTGGAATGAATGGATATTTGTTCTTTGGTAAGGCAAATCCTGATGATAATGAACTTAATAGAGCCTCAAAAGTTACCAAACTCCTTGGATTTGAGAATGTTTCACGTGAAACATTCGAACTTCCAGAAGAGTACGGTCACAGAGAAATATTTGTCTACCAACGTGTAGCTAAGAGTAAGGTAAAGTTACCTCGTAGGAATGGTGAAGCAAGAAAGAATCCACTTGCGGATTTGTAAATGTTTCACGTGAAACACTGGGAAAAGAATGGAAAGCTATGGGATATAAAGACATTAAACGCAGTAATCCAAGCAAGCCATCTCAGATAATCGCAATTATCAACCAGAAAGGTGGCGTTGGTAAGTCTACGACAGCCATCAACCTTTCTGCTGCACTTGGCGAAGAAGGAAAAAAGTGCCTTGTAATTGATTTTGACCCGCAGGGAAATACCTCTAGCGGTTACGGAATCGATAAGGAAGAGCTGGATAACGACATCTATAATGCTCTTATGGATGGTATTCCGCTTAGTGAATTGATTTGTGACACACCTGAGAAGAAGGTATTTGTCGTCCCTGCGACAATTCAGCTGGCAGGTGCGGAAATTGAGCTTGTCAGTAAGATTGCTCGCGAAACTATTCTTAAGAACCTTATTGACGAGGTTAAGGATGATTTTGACTATATCTTCATTGATTGCCCGCCTTCTTTGGGCCTTTTGACAATTAATGCGCTATCTGCAGCTGGAGGACTTTTGATTCCTATCCAGTGTGAATACTATGCACTTGAGGGTGTAACCAAGCTTCTTGAGTCAATGAAGATGGTAAAAGGAAGTTTGAATAGAGATTTGGACGTTTTTGGTGTGCTTATGACCATGTATGACAAGCGCACTACGCTTTCCAACCAGGTTGTTGAAGAGGTTAAGAAGTACTTCGGCAAAAAGATGTTTAAGACGGTAATTCCCAGAAGTGTCAAGGTTTCCGAGGCTCCAAGCCATGGTTTGCCGATTGCTATGTACTCTCCCACTAACAAGGGTGCCATTGCATATCGTGGCCTTGCAAGAGAGGTGATTCGTCGTGGCTAAGAAGAGTGGCCTCGGTAGAGGCCTAAATTCGCTGATTAGCGAAGCTACTGCCGAGACTGGTCACGAGCCAGAGGCAACCCTTCCTATTTCTAGCATTACGACCAACCCGGACCAGCCTCGTAAGACCTTTGACGAGGAATTGCTAAATGAGCTCTCTGACTCTATTAAGCAGAACGGTGTGCTTCAGCCTATTCTCGTTCGTAAGAAGGGTCAGAAGTATGAGATCGTCGCTGGTGAGAGAAGGTACCAGGCAAGCAAACTTGCCGGTCTGAAGGAAATTCCTGTCATTATTCGTGAAATTGATGACGCAGAGGTTTTCCAGCTTGCTCTTATCGAGAACCTCCAAAGGGCAGACCTTACTCCTATCGAAGAGGCTAAGGGCTACCGACAGCTTCTCGATAGTAAGGGACTCACTCAAGAGGGACTTGCCAAGGTACTCTCGAAGTCTAGGTCTGCAATTGCCAATACTCTCCGTCTGATGGACCTCCCGGTTGAGGTTCAAAATTTGATGGAAGAAGGTTTGCTCACCGCGGGTCATGCCCGTGCGATCCTTGCCGTGTCGACTGAAGAGGGTAGGATCAAACTTGCTCAGAAGGTTGTGACGGAGAACCTAACCGTGCGTCAGACAGAAACACTTGCTCCACTATTTTCTGTCAGCCGCGACGATGTAAAGCCAAAGAATCCGTCTCCTCAGTACTTCAAGAGGGCTGCTAGGCAGCTGAGGAAGGCACTGGATACAACCGTGAAGGTCAAGCAAGTCCGAGGCAAGAACAAGATTGAGATTGAGTTCAAGGATGAGGAAGACCTTGCTCGCATAATCTCTCAGATTGAACCGGTGGAGAGCGGTGACGAGGAATGGGACGACTAGCAAGAGTCTTCAACAGCGTTGCTCTCGTTGGCACCGCCAGCGCTGTGACATGGAACATACTTTTAGATGATAGGGCCAAGCGCAAGGTCAAAAAGGCTGCGAGTGACGTTACAAATCTTACGAATTTTTTCCTGAACAGCTATATGGACCCTAACGGGCTGTCTGATGATGAATTTGCTGCAGAACACAACCGTTCGTGGGTCGAACAACAGTGGAGAGAAGCTGGTTACTAGAACGTAGGGCTACCCGGCGTCGCCGCTGCTAGATATGCAAATGGCAAAATCGCAAGGAGGGAGGTCGAACATCTGTTCACCTCCCTCCTTTCGTTTAGAGGTCATGAATCACTGGGAGAAATGAAGACATTGATCTTGTGGAAGAAAGTGGCCTCTTTATGCTCAGTGCGAGGGAGGGTCGGGGAACCGTCCCCATGGATACCGTCAAGAATCTTTCGCAAATTTAAAATGCCCCAATATTGCCGTCGGCATGGTCTTCGGTCGTCTTCCGCTAGGCCTTAACCTCCTCCAGCAGCGACACGTCCAGGTGGCGACGCCTGACCTACTCGTACTCCGCGATGTACTTCCAAACAGTGAATTATCCGAGGTACAAATAGGCGCCCAAGGTAGTCAAAGTGCTACCTTGGGCGCCTATCAATGAATTGACGTCTCGTACCAAGCGCAACGGCTATAGGAAATAGAGCCGGTGCTCGAAGGGGAGAGGTGGCTGGCTTTAAAAAAGTGCTAGCTACATTGCGTGTTTCTGTGAGAGCTGACCGCACGCGGCGTCAATGTCGTTGCCGCGAGAGTTTCGGATGGTTGCCTCGACGCCAACGTTTGCCAAGCGGCGCACGAACTCCTGGGCGCGCTCGGGAGTAGAAGGTTTAAGCGTGGAACCCTCGAGGTCGTTGAGTTGGATGAGGTTCACATGTGCGAGCGTGCCGCGCGTGAAGTCGCATAGGGCATCTAGCTCGGGCTTTGTATCGTTGAGTCCGCCGATGAGGGCATACTCGTAAGTGGGGCGACGCCCGGTCTTCTCCACGTAGTCGGCCATGGCCTCATACAGGTGGAGCAGCGTGAACTTCTTAACGCCGGGCATGATGGTGTTGCGCGTAGCCTGGATCGCGGAGTGAAGCGAGACGGCGAGGGTGAACTGCTCCGGCTCCTTCGCAAAGCGGCGAATCTGCGGGATGATGCCGCAGGTAGAGACCGTGAGATGACGCGCGCCGATGCCGGCTCCCTCCGGGGAGTTGAGCATGCGGAGGGCCTTCATGACCTCGTCGTAGTTATTGAAGGGCTCTCCCTGGCCCATCATGACGACGCTGGACGCGCGAGTCTGGAAATCCTCGCTCACGTGCATGACCTGGTCATAGATTTCGATGGCGGTAAGGGAGCGAGAGAAGCCGCCCTGCCCGGTTGCGCAAAAGACGCATCCCATGCGGCATCCCGCTTGCGTCGAGACGCAAACGGCCAGCTTGTTTTTGGTGGGCATGCCGACGCATTCGGCACGCGTGCCATCTTCGTAGCTTAGAAGGTACTTGCGGGAGCCGTCGGAAGAAACCTGCCTGGCAACCTCCGAAGTGCCGCCAAGGCTGCAGCGCTCGGCAAGGGCAGCGCGCAAAACAGCAGGTACATTGGTCATTTCATCAAATGAGCTAACGTTTTTCTTCCAAACCCAATCCTCGACCTGCTTGGCTCGAAAGGCCGGCTGGCCAAGGTCTGTGACGAGCGAGACGAGCCGGTCGTGGGAAAGCGTGCGAAGGTCGAGCTTGGGCTGCTTTGAGTCTGTATCATTGAGAGACATGTCGCGGCCTTTCTGGCGTGACGAATAATTGGCCGCATAACGGCCCCAAGAAGTGTATCTCAGAGCCTGCCTGCGGCCTTCGGCGGGCTCTGATGACTCGCAATCTGCATCGGGCGAAGATGGGGGAGACATGGAAGATGTGACGAGTTGCAAGGTCGCGGTGCTCTGTGGCGGTTGGTCCGACGAGCGCGACGTCTCCCTCTCGAGCGGCAAGGAATGCGCGCAGGCGCTAAGGGAGGCGGGGTTTGCCCAGGTAGATTTGCTCGACATTGCCGATGGCGAGTTTGAGCCAACCATCTCGCAGGGCGACTACGATGTGGCATTTCTGGCACTGCACGGCCGCTATGGGGAGGACGGCTGCATCCAGGGGTTCCTCGAGCTGCTTGGGCTTCCCTACACCTTCTCGGGCGTGCTCGCGAGCGCCGTTGCCTCCGACAAGGCGATGGCCAAGGACATCTACCGTGAGCACGGTATCCCCACGCCGCCGGCTGCCTGCCTGTTTGCAGACGACGTGGTTGACGTGGACGCGTTGGTGGCCGAGCTTGGCCTGCCGCTGTTCGTGAAACCGGTGGCGAGCGGCTCGAGCCACGGCGTGACCTGCGTCGATGAGGCCTCGCAGCTCGCCGCCGCCATCGACGAGGCGTTCAGGTTTGACACGCGCGTGCTTGTGGAGGCGGCCGTTACGGGGACCGAGATAACCGTGCCTGTGCTTGGAAACAGCCATCCCGAGGCCCTGCCGGCCATCGAGGTGCGCTACGAGACTCGCTTCTACGATGACAGCGTGAAGTATGACGACCCGGCCAAGCACCACGTCATTCCGCCCGAGTTGCCCGAGCAGGTTGTGGCGAAGGCCTCCGAACTTGCTTGCAAGGCACATGTGGCCCTGGGTTGCATGGGGGCCTCACGCAGCGACTTTATGATTGACGAGGAAGGTCGTCCCTATATCCTCGAGACGAACCTCATCCCGGGCATGACCGCCGCGTCGCTGTTCCCCGATGCCGCCCGTCGCGTTGGCAGGGGATTCCCCGAGCTTTGCCGCTACCTTATCGAGCTTGCGCTCGAGCGCGGCGCCCGAGGGACCTCGTCCAAGCCGCGCGTCCGTACGGTCGAGAACGGCAATGCTTACTAGGCGAAAAAGATAAGCAGGGAAAAGAATTGAACAAGAAGACGCTTGAAGACATCCTGCTGCCGGATACCCCGCAGCAGGTTGCCAAGACCTATGCCGAGCTTGCCGACAAGGCAAAGGTGAAGGACTTTGGCCTGCTGGAGGATGACGTCGTGGTGCTCGACACCGAGACCACGGGCCTCAATTTCTCGGAGTGTCAGCTAACCGAGATTGCGGCCGCCCGCCTGCGCGGCCGCCAGATTGTGGACACCTTCCGCACCTTCGTGAATCCCGGGATGCCCATCCCCAAGAACATAGTGGAGCTCACCCACATCACCGACGCCGACGTCGCTGGTGCTCCAAGTCCGGCCGAGGCCGTGGCCCGGCTTGCCGAGTTCGTGGGAGGCGCGCCGGTGCTTGCCCACAACGCAACCTTCGACCGCACCTTCGTCGAGCGCGTGCCGGGCGGCCGTGAGGTGAGCGAGATGTGGGTCGACACCCTCGCGCTTTCCCGCATCGCACTTCCGCGCCTGTCCACGCATCGGCTCCAGGACATGGCGGAGGCCTTTGGCTGCGATTCGGTGACGCACCGCGCCATGGATGACGTCGAGGCGCTCGCCGGCATGTGGCGCGTCATCCTTTGCGGGCTCGACGAGCTGCCGGACGGCCTGCTCGAACGCCTGGCAGACATGCATCCCGAGGTGGAGTGGGCCTACCGACCCATCATCTCCCATCTCGCGCTCGGGAAGCCCGGCTTGCCGTTCTCTCTTTCCGACGTGCGCCGCAAGCTCACCGAGACGGAAGGCTCGAAGGTGCGCCCGGACGTGGATGAGCTGCAGGCCGCACCTACGGCGCCCACCGAGGAGGAAGTCGCCGCGGCCTTTGGGCCGGATGGCGCCATCTCCAGGATGTACAGCTCATACGAGGCGCGTTCCAGCCAAGAGCAGATGGCCCAGGAGGTTCGGTCGGCCTTGGAGACCTCCACGATGCGCGTCATCGAGGCCGGTACGGGCGTTGGCAAGTCGGTGGCCTACCTGCTGCCGCTTGCGCTCTACGCCAAGCGGAACAAGGTCACCTGCGGCGTGGCCACCAAGACCAACGCCCTCACCGACCAACTCATAGCCCACGAGCTGCCGGCGCTGGACAAGGTCTTGCCGGGTGGGGTGAAGTACACCTGCCTCAAGGGCTACGACCACTTCCCCTGCCTACGCAGGCTCGAGCGCTCCGTGGACGCCGAACTTCCCGTTGAGCGCGCCTATGACAACGGCAGGTCAAAGGCCACGATCGCCTCTGACATGCTGACGTCGATCGCGGTCACCTATGCCTACGTGTGCCAGTCGGTCGAGGGTGACCTTGACGCGCTGGGCATCAGGTGGGGCAGCGTCCCGCGCGAGCTTCTCACCATCAGCTCGGGGGAGTGCGCCCGCTCGCGTTGCCCTTTCTACCCCAATCTCTGCATGCTGCACGGGGCCCGGCGCCGTGCGGGCAGCGCCGACATCGTGGTGACGAACCACTCGCTGCTGCTCAGGAACGTCGAGGCAGACGGGAGGATTTTGCCGCCGGTTCGCAATTGGGTGGTGGACGAGGCCCATTCCTTTGAGGGCGAGGCCCGCCGCCAGTGGGCGCTTGAGGTTTCCTGCGAGGGAGCCCGGGCCCTCTTCGAAACCCTCGGGGGGTCAAAGACCGGCGTGCTCGCCGGGTACTCGGCCCTGGCCGCGTCCAAGGAGGCCGCAATGCCGGCCCTGGGGTTGCTTGCAAAGGCGCGCACCACCACCGAGGGCGCGAGCGTCGCCTCGGCTGATTTCTTCGACGCCGTGCGCGGCCTTGCGGCGCTCAGGCGTGGTGGGGGAGCCTACGACACCATGACCATCTGGCTTGGCGAGGAGGCTCGCGGCAGCTACGAGTGGGACGAGGTGCGCAAGGCGGGCCTCGCCCTCGTCGACCGTCTCGACGCCCTGCACCACGACCTGGACGCCGCGCGCAGGGTCTGCGCCGCGGCTCTTGAGAACATGCCGTCCGACCTTGACGACGCATGCCGCAAGGTCGCCGACATGGCAAACGCCTGCCGCATCATCGTTGAGGGGACCGACAGCTCCTACGTCTGTTCCGCCGAGGTCTCCCGGGCCAAGCGCCGCATCGGCACCGAGCGGCTCGTGGCCGAGAAGCTCGACATCGGCCAGGCTTTGGCCGAGCGCTGGTACCCGGAGATGAGGAGCGTCACCTTTAGCTCGGCGACCATGAGCGTCGACGGCAAGTTCGACCACTTTGACGAGTCGGTCGGACTCGATCGCGTTCCCGCTGAGCGGCGCCGTGAGGTGAGCCTTCCCTCGTGCTATGACTTCGACCGCAACATGGGCGTGGTCGTGGCCCGCGATGTCCCCCATCCGCGCGACGCGGGCTATATCGATGGGCTTGTCGAGCTGCTTTACAAGGTGCACGTCTCCATGGGCGGTTCGGTGCTCACCCTATTCACCAACCGCCGGGAGATGGAGCAGGTCTACGCCGCGCTCGAGCCGAGGCTTTCTGCCGTCGGCCTTGAGGTGGCGATGCAGGAGCGCGGGTCCTCGACGCGCAGGTTGCGCGAGCGCTTCGTTTCCGAGGAGAGCCTGTCGCTTATGGCGCTCAAGTCCTTCTGGGAGGGCTTTGACGCGGCCGGTGACACCCTGCGCTGCGTGGTGATCGCCAAGCTGCCATTTGCGAACCCCAACGACCCGCTTGTGCTGGAGCGTCGCGAGCGCGACCGCGGGGCCTGGAGGCACTGGAGCTTGCCAGAGGCCGTCCTCTCCGTGAAGCAGGCCGCCGGAAGGCTCATCCGCACCTCCACCGACACGGGCGTGCTCGTCATCGCCGACAGCCGCCTTGCCACCGAGAACTACCGAATGACCTTCCTACGCTCGCTGCCGTCCCAGAACATCTCGGTCTTGGGCTGCGACACGGTGGGCCGCTACCTGGAGTCCTGGCGCGCCGGGAGGTAGGGGTACCCGCCGCATTTGTTGGTCTGGGGTGTTGGGCTGGGTCGCTTGTGCGGGCGGCCCCTTGGCTACGTGCCTTCGGGTGCCAGCTCGACGGTGGTCGCTCCGAACGCGACTCGTGCTGATGTGAGTGCTGAATACGGCGGGCGCCGGGAGTTTGGCTTCCCGGCGCCCGTTTCTTGTGCTTGGCGATGACCTGCGGATTCAGGGCACCGTGCCGCCACTGCTGGCGTCCTACTTCTTCGCCCTCTTCTTCATCATGCCCTCGCGGTATGAGCGGTCTCCTTTGACGAGACTGCGCACCTCGCGGCGAAGCTCCCTGACGGTCTCCTTGTCGCTGCCGTCCCTCACGATCTTGACCCTGCCGCCAAGGGCGATGAGCTGGCGGGGGAGCCAGTCGGCCCGGAAGTAGGGGAGGTCGACGAGGGTCCAGCCGCCATGCCCCTCGTCCTCGTATTTGACAAGCGTGGCGCCTTCGATGGAGAGGAGCCTTCCCTGCACCTCCGGGTCGCAGGCGACGCGCACGACGTGCGAGCCGTTGGCAGAACCTGCGTCCCTTGCGCTGACGAGGGGGATATGCCTCAGGTTCTTGGCGTCCTTGCCCGCGAGGAGCTTGGGGCTGCCTTCGTTTACCACGATGTCGTTCGCCGCGAACGAGCGTGGGGCCTTGGCGTCGAAGTCATAGCCCCTGATGCGCCATACGCCGCCCTGCCCGGTTTCGAGCGAGAAGGGGGCAAGGCGATGCTTCTTGGCCATGGCGTCGTTTTGGCCCTTGTATTCAAACTCAACCGGTTGTTGGCTGACTTGGGCCGGGTTGTTCGGGTCCCGCTTCGCGCTGTACATGGACCGTGCAAAGACGAGCAGGACGTCCCTTACGTTTCTTGAGATGGGCTCGCACTCCACCTTGTGCCCTCGCACATGGGCCCCGTCTGCCCCCTTGGGGAAGAGGGCCGCCTCGAGGACCTTCCTCTTCTCGTCATCCTCGCCAAAGCCAAGCCGGTCGAGGGCGTTTGAGCAGGCGTCGGCCTGCTCGGGCGTGAGGCGCAGGCCGCGGGCTCCCTCGGCGGGCCTCGTAAGGGTGAGCTTGTCATCCCCTTCCGCTAGGTTGGTCCAAGGGACGAGGGGGCCGCAATCCTCGCCGGCGTCCCTGCTGAAGTCATCGAGGATCTCCTCGGCACGCTCCTTGGTGATACGGAGCAGCTGTGCCAGGTCCTTGGCGCTGGTAACGGCTCCTGGCCTGAGGAACGCGTGGTAGACGGCCAGATCCTCGCCGAGCCGGTTCTCTGGGGGACGACCGGGGCCCGGCCTTTTCTGGCCGTTGTCCGCCTGCGCTTTGCTTGCCACCTTACGCCTCCTCATCCGTTGCGTCGCCAAACAGGGAGCCCTCTGCGCCTTCGAGCAGCGCATGCCACTCGTCGACGACCTCTTGCGGCTCGAGGGGGATGAACCCGCGTTCGACGCACCAGCTTGCCAGGGACTTGAAGTTGCGGACGGTGGTTCCGTCCGTGTCCGTCCATTGGGCGGCGCCGCCTTGGATGGACACGACCCTTCCGGTCTTTGGCGCCTCGCTCTTGAGCTTGTCCGCATGCTCGCGGCGGGCGTAGACGACGGCATGGCGCCGACCGTCTGCGTTGTCGCCGCCCACCTCGAATGGTTTGAAGATTCTGTCTAGGACGGAGAAGCCGCTGGGGATTTGGTACGCCTCGGCGTCTTTGAGGATCTGCGGCTCGGACGCGCGGGAAAGCCTGTAGGTGCGAATATCCTCGCTTCCGTCTTTGCGGCGAAGACCTACGAGGTAGATGGCGCCGTCATAGGTGAAGACGCCGTAGGGGCAAACGACTCGCTCGCTGGGTTTGTCGGCGCCTGCCGGCTGGTACATCACCTTGAGGGGCCTGTGCTGCCTGCGGGCCTCGTTCACCTTTTCAAGGACGTCACGAGCCTCTGGGTTGTTCTCGAGCTCTGCCGAGGTGGAGGCCGTGGGGCCCGCGCAAGTGGAGAGTGCGATGCGCGGGATTGCGAAGCCCAGCTCCTTGGCATCCGCCGTTGAGGGGTCGCTGACGAGGGGTCGCATCAGAGTTGCCAGCTCAAAGAGGGTCTCTTCGTTCTCCTTCGTCCGTGCCGCCAAGGAGCGCTCACGGTCAAGGGAGCACTCTCGCGCCGTGCCGCACCTGGTCTTTGTGAGGTAGATGCCGACCTCTTCGAACTTGGCGCAGTCTCGCGAGAACGTCCTGTGGAAGGAGGTCTCCCTGACGTCGGCAAAGTACTTCTCCCGAAGCTCCCCCGAGGGGAACCTCCTGCCTGGGTTGTCTATGAGGTCAACCGTGAGCCTGGTTCTCTGGATGTCCCTGTGGCCGAGAGGCATGCCCTTTCTCGACGGCTTGCTGCCTTTGCCTTTTGCCATGGGACCTCCTCAAAACGCCACCTTGGCGTGGAGCCGCGGACAATCTGTGCTTTGCGAGGGTGCCGGGGTGCTTATTTGTCCGAGTTAGCTTTTGCCCGGACGGTAGCTCCTCGCAGGCCAAACTCGCCGCACGCCTTTGATTATGCTGCTTTTTATCGAGCTTTACACCTGGGTTTTGGGCACCATTGCTCCAAGGATGCGCATATGCCGTCCGCGGGCGCCACGCCGCACATAAAACCGCTGTTGGACGTATACTCAGTTTTTAACGAATGCAGGTAGCGGCCACGCCGCTATTCGGAAGGTGACCGGATGAGCGTTACGAAGGAATTCCTCGAGTATCTCAATACCGAGGTTGGCATTTCCCCGGCGACGAGCCAGGAGGAGCTTGACTGCGCCCGTTCCCTTGAGGGAGTCTTTTCGGCTCACGGGCTTAGTCCGGAGGTTCAGGAGTTTAAGGCGCCCACGCTTGCCGGCCTTCTCCACGGCGCTGTCATGGTCCTGCTCTTTGTGGGAGTCTTGCTCGTTGGCATCGGCAACCCCGCGCTGACCTTCGTGGGCTTTTTGCTTGTCGTGGCCGCCGTTGTGCTGCTGGCCCTCGCCTATACGGGCCGGGACTACATCGTCAAGGCGAGCCCCACCCAGCACAGCCAGAACGTCATCGGCTTTCACCCGGCCGAGGGAGAGGGCGCCTCTCGCAACCGTCCCATCGTGATCCTCGCGCACTATGACACCCAGCGCGTAGACCTCCTCTCTCGTCCGGAGGTCGCGGTGGCAAAGAAGTACCTTGCCAAGTACTTCCCGTACTTCATCGGCGTTGCCGGGGCTTGTGCCTTCATCCAGATCCTTGGCTTCATCCCCGAGGGGGCGCGTCGCACCTTCTGGGTCATCGGCGTCATCGCCTCCCTGCCCATGCTCGTCTGGGGCGTCTCCCTCATTGCCTCCCGCTTCCTTCCCTATGCCGCCGGCGGCGTCGACAACAAGTCTTCGCTCGCCGCGATGCTTGGCGTGATGGACCGCGTGAGCCCGGCCGGCAACCGTCCGGTGCCCGCCCCCAAGCCCGCCACCGACGAGCAGGGCAACGAGGGCGTCCATGATTCGGTCGTGACCCCCGCCCGTCGCGAGCCCGTTATGCGCGAGGTGGTCGAGGAGGTCATCGGAACCCGTCACGGCGAGGCCGTCATTCGCGAGCTTGGCATCCTGCCGGACACCTGCGACATCACCTACATCGCCCCCGAGGTTCGTCTCGTTGAGGTTCCCCAGCCTGCCATGGAGGCGGAGTCCGAGTCCGTCCAGGCCGCCGAGGTCGCGCAGGCCGCCGAGGTTGCCGAGACCGTTGAGTTCGAGGCCCAGCCCAGCACCGAGCCCGCCGAAGAGGTTGACCCCTCCGATCCCTGGGCCACTCCCGCGGCGCCTGCCCACGAGCCGGCGGCCACCGAAGAGGAGCTTGGGGCCACCTCGGCCATAGAGGCCGTCTCCGAACAGGCCCCTTCCGAGCAGGTCGACCCCGGTGCGACCCAGCCCATGGTCCCCGTGAGCGCCGAACCTCGCGTCGATGCCTCGCTTGAGGCCGAGCGCGCCGCGCTCTCCCAGCTCGAGGACGGACAGAGCACCGACGAGGGCCCGCTGGTGGAGAACGACCATTCTGGTCTCTACACCATGGCCGAGGAGAGCGATGCGGAGGCCGCCGAGGCCGAGCGTCCCGTGAGGACCGCGCCGAGCAAGGTCAATGACCCCGAGTGGGGCCGCAGCTCCTATAAGCCCTCCCCGCATCCCACGGCCGGCAACGTCGCCCGTCGTGCGGTCCTCTTCGACCTGCCCGATCCGCTCCAGGCCGACGTTGACCCGCTGGCTCCCGACCCGGTTCCCCAGCAGCAGCTGTCGCCCTCACCCATGGCCGATGCCAGTGCGAGCGCGATGGCCACCCCCGTGCCCGTGCGCATCGACGATGCGGCCTCGCAGCACGCGTCTGCTTACCAGGGCTCCTACGCCGCCGATGACATCCAGGTTCGCGAAGCTCCCGCGGCCGCAGGCGACGCCGGCAAGGGTTCCAAGAAGCATGGGTTTGGCGGTCTGTTTGGCAAGAAGCGCCGTCAGCAGCAGGAGTCCATGTCCGAGTGGCTTGGCGTTGATGAGGACTACGACGCCAAGCAGTCCGGCGAGGCCATGGGTTCGTGGGACAACTTCAACGACGATGGCATGAGCCATCACGGCGGCGGTTGGAAGGGCGGCGCCGCCCTCAACGTGAACCTCCGCGGCCTCAAGGACAAGGTCGCCGGCCTTGCCGCCAGCGCTGCCGGCGCATCTGGCGATGCCGTCTCCGACGCCGCGGCTGGCGAGCAGGCCGCTGCCGTCGAAGACGACTCCAAGGCAGCCGTCACGAGCGCGATGGATGCCTCGCAGGTTTCCGATGCCGCCCAGGCTGGCGATGAGGTCGCCAAGGACGAGGCCTACGTGCCCGAGTCCTATGACCCCGAGGCCCCGCTGCCCGAGCCGTCCATCGATACCATCTCTGCCGCCAAGGTCGACCGCAGCCTGCGTGACGCCATCCTGGCCATGGCAGACGACGACCTGCGTGCCCATGACATCTGGTTCGTCGCCACCGGCGCCTCCGGGGCCGACCATGCGGGCATCAAGGACTTTGTGGACAAGAACCGCAAGAAGCTGCGCGGCGCCTTCGTGATCAACCTCGAGTGCATTGGTGCAGGCGAGCTCACCATGCTTACCACCGAGGGCTTCGGCAACGCGCGCAAGGCCGACCGCAGGCTTTCCAGCCTCCTTGGCAAGGTTGCCGACGACCTGCACATGAACGTCTCCAAGCTCGACCGTCCCTGGGCTGACACCGAGGCGACGCCGCTCATGCGCAAGCACCTGCGTGGTGTGACCCTCATGGGCATGGGCGCGTCCGAGCTGCCGGCCTTTGCCCGCACCGAGAATGACGTGCCCGAGAACGTCGACCCCGAGCAGGTCGAGGACGTTTGTGCCCTCGTCATGGAGGCCATCCGCCGCTCCTAGCCCCTAGGCAACAAACACCAAGAGCGTCCGATCACGCTGGCCGCCCTGTGCAGAAGAGCAGGTGGCCAGCGTGATCGCTCTTTTGGCTCGGCTTGCGAGCGCTTCCGCTCCGGATGAGCGGGCCGTTGAGTCCGCAAGCACCGTATTGAGCCAGCGCCGCAGGTCCGTGGCGTCGCTCGCGTCAAAGCCCTGGATGCGTTGATAGCCCTTGTCCACCTTGAGGGCGCAGAGCGGTTGCAGCTCTTCGGTTCCATTGGCCGTGGTCCAGACAAGGTTGCCCGTTGCGTCGAACTGAGCCTGCTGCCAAGCGTCTGCGATGGGGGTGAACTGCCTGCCGGTCGTCCCTATGCGATGGGCGTAGACGAGGGCCTGGCGATTGTTTGCCCCACACCTCCAGTCGAGATAGGGACAGCCTGAGCTGCAGGCATTTCCCCATAGGTCATGGGAGAGATAGAAGGACGGGTCTGCCTCTTGGGCCTGGGCCACGGGATAGTCGATGCTCGTGCCCAAGACCTTGAGCCAGGCGGCGCAGCCCTCCGGCAGGGCCGGGGCGTCTTGCCCCTCGGCCCCGCCGGAGGGCTTTGCCGCGGCAGTCTCGACCTCTTGCGCGAGTGCCACATAGCGGCCCTCGTCCGAGATGTCTCCAAGGATCGTTCCCAACCCGTTGAGGACAAAGACTGCGGCACCCAAGAGCAGGCAGGCGGACAGGAGGGGAAGAGCCTTGCCGCTCACCTTGCCCACTCGAAGGTGTAGGAGATGGAGCAGAGGTCGGTGGTGGCCAAGGCCGCCTGCTGCGCGCGCTTGCGCCACTCGCCCTCGCCCGTCACGGACGAGACGTTGACGGCAAGCTTTTGGCTTGCGCCCTTCGCGATCCTCAGCTCGCCGTCACTTCGGTCAGAGCCCTCCCAGGAGTGGATCTTGCTGTTGCCCTTGGACAGGCTCAGCTTGGCGTCCTTCGGCATGCCGCTTACGGAGATCTTGTTGGCTCGGACGTCGACGACCGAGAGGTTCTCGATGGCGTAGTCGGAAGGTACGACCACCGTTCCGTCGGCAAGGATCCTGCTAGGCAGGAGCGCCGGCACCTTCACCGAGATAATCGGTTCGTAGGTGGCCGTTACGGTCATGTCCCCGCCGACCTTTGAGGTGTCCTTGTCCCATCCGACGAAGCTCCAGCCGTCATGCTTGGGAACTTCGGGGTTCTTCGCCGCCGAGCCGTCGTCGACCGTCTGGGTGCCGATGACCTGGCCGGTTATGCCGTCCTTGTAGGTGACCTTCCAGGTCTTTTGGAAGGTGGCGTCAATCTTGTGGTCGCTCGTGACGTTGCGGAAGGTGTAGCTGCTCGGCGTCCCGACGCTCTTGCCGTCAACGAGGAGGTCCTTGATGCGATATCCGTCGTTTGCACTGACCTTGTACTCCTTAGAGCTGCCGGCCGAGATGAGGTTGTTTCCCTTGGGGGAGATGGAGCCACCCGTCCCGGCGCTGGACGAGATGCAATAGGGGATGTCGATATAGAAGTCCCAACCGGCGTAGGTTCCGGCGGAGTCCCTGAAGACCTTCTCGATCGAGGTGATGTGGTGCGACCCGCCGCCGCGCACATTAAAGGTCGCCTGCTGCGAGATGGTCTGGCCCGTGTAGGCGATGGAGTTCCAGTCCTCGCCGATGTAGGCGCACTGGTTTCCGTTGTCATAGATGGCCTTGGTGGTCGTCCACCAGGCGGCGCCGTACTTGCAGTAGAAGTCCGTCTTGATGATGACCTTCACCGAGCCGTCGGCGCTGGCGGTGGGATAGATGTAGTAAGAGCAGGTCTGGACCGCGGCATCTCCCTCGCTGCGCTTCACCTCGACCCAGGTTCCCGTTTGCGAGGAACGGGCCGCGTTCGCGTTTGCCGCGCGGGCGTTTGAGTTTTGCCCCTCCTCTTGGGGATAGGTCACGACGACGTTCTCGTCGAGAAAGTCAATGTCGTCGGCCAGCGCGAAGGTAGGGGCGGCCAATGCCAGCGTGGCCGTGCAGGTTGCCACGAGGGCGGCCCTGCGGATCTTTGCGCTAGTGGCCATGCCTATCCCTCCTTAGCACGATGAGCGACGCTATCGCCGCCGTTGCGAGCACGACTCCCGCCGCGACGAGGAACCACGCGTTTGAAGAGATGCCCGTCTGGGCAAGAGGCGTGACGCTCGTCGTAGCCGGCGCCGGCATGACTCCGCGCACGGTGACGTCGGTGCCGCCTTCCCAGGCAAGGGCGAAGGTTGGTACGGACAGAACGGCGGCGACGAGGGCAAGGCAGAGCGCTCGAGGGTCGAGCGCCCGTGTGATACGCCGACATGCTCGCCTTGCGCCCGCCAACGCGGTGCGTGCCTGCCCATATGTCTTGGGCGCACGCATTAGCCCTCCTTTGCTGCGGTGTGGGCCCCGGGTGCCAGGGTGAAGGTCACGCTGCCGACGTGCACCGGCGAGCTGATGTCGGTGGCGACGCGGCCCACCGTGCCGGAGCACTCGAGCTTGATGTCGTCAGTTTCGACCTTGTCGTTTTGGTAGGTCATGTTCCACTGGGGGCTCGTGATGTCGAGGCCCGACTCGTTGTTGGCCGCCGCGGCGCTCACGATCGAGCCGTTGGGACCGAGCATCCAGTTGATCGAGTCGTCGGCTGAGGTCACGTTGTCGGCATGGCTCCACCCGTTTGTGGGGGTCACCTTGACGTTGGTGACCTTGAGGCCAAAGACGCTGAGGTTCTCGATGCGCAGGTATTGGGAGCTGGGCGCGGTGAGGGTACCGTCGCTCGCCGCCACGAACGGGATGATGGTTGGCACCCTGAAGCGAAGGTTGCTGTCATCGGCCGTGACGGTGACCTTGGTGGTGCCGGTGTTGCCCGTCGCCGCCAGGGCCGGCGCCGGCGAGCAGCCGAGCAGCAGCGCGGCCGTGGCCCCGCCAACGGCGATCTTGCCGAGCCTGTGGCCTAGCCCCTTTGGCTGACGCTGCGTCTGGGTGGTCGTGTCGCTGTGAAACATCATGTCTCCTTTCCTCGCGGGTATCCCGCGCCTAACGGCTTGGTTGCTAGGCCTCGGCCTTTTGCACGCTCACTTCCACGGCGGTGGGGGAGCCGTGTTCCTCGAGGGTCTCGGCGTCGAGGGCCTGAACCTCGATCTTTGCCGCACCCTCGGTGGCCTTGGGCGCCTTCACGGTCTCCAGGCGCTCTCCCGGTATGAGGGCGGCGGATTCGTAGATGGTCGTCTCGCCTTGGGTGATGGTGAAACGCTGGGCAAACTTGTTGTCATCGACGTTTTCGAGGCCCACGCGCAGCTCATGCGTCTCCTCGTCCAGACGAAGGGTCGGCAGCACGCTTACGGTCATCATGTTCTCGGCGACCTCCTGGTTGAGCTCGCCTTGGATTTCCTCGTGCGTCTGCCCCTCCTGCGCGGCGATCACCTGGGCACCCACGCCTCCCATGCCGGAGGGCGCGAGCAGCAGGGCCGCGGCCACGATGACTCCTATGACGAGGAGCCCTATGGCAAGGGGTGCGGCGTTTCGCTTCTTGCGGGGTTCCGGCAGGCGGAACTGCCCGGCCCTCATCGGGTGCCCCCAGCCGGCGCCAGGGCCCACCCGACGGACTTGCGGCCAGCGTGGCCCGGTCCCGGGAAGGGGCCGCCGACAAGCTTGTCCTCTTGGCGGACCTTCTTCCGTTTGCCTAACCTACCCTGGGGTTTTGACGTTTGGTCCGTATTCAATGCCTACCTCCTTAGCGTCGTGGGCAACGAGCATAGGAGGCGCGCCTGACACAGATGGGTGTTGCGCCAAACGCAAATCTGACATCCCAGCTAGGAAGGCCGCAGAGCTTTTTCGGCACCGCCCAGCGGCACCTATGGGGCCACGAGCGGCCAAAAAGGGCCCCTCCGCGCCCTTGCTGGCGTCCGTTTTTGTCGAGTCGCGTCGCGGCTTGCGGCTGTGCTAGAATCATCCGGCATGCGGGCATCGCCAAGTGGTAAGGCATCAGCTTCCCAAGCTGACATTCGCGGGTTCGAGTCCCGTTGCCCGCTCCATGAGAACGAGCCCCGGTGCCTGTTGGTATCGGGGCTTTTTGTGTGAGCCGAAAGGACTTCCATGAGCCAGATTCCCATGAGCGACGCCGAGTGCGCCATCGCCATGCGCCAGCTCGAGCCGCGCCTCCATCTCTACGCCGAGCTGCTCGTCCGCCGCGGCGTGGCCATCCAGCCGGGCCAGGAGCTCGTGCTGAGCGCCCCCGTCGAGGCTGCGCCCTTCGTGCGCATCGTCGTGGCCGAGGCCTACGAGGCCGGTGCCGGCCACGTCACCATCAACTGGAGCGACGACGAGCTCGGCCGCCTCGAGTACGACAACTGCCCGCTCGAGCGCTTCGAGACCCTGCCCGCTTGGAAGGCCGAGCAGCTCAACAGCCTCGCCCGCGAGGGCGCGGCCTTCCTGTGGCTCGACGGGGAGGACCCCGACGCCCTGCTCAACGTCGACCCGGCCAAGCCGGCCGCCCGCGCCGTGGCGTCGCACCGCCAGTGCACCGACTACCGCCGTGGCCTGGACTTTGGCGAGAACGCCTGGTGCATCGGCGGCGTGCCGGTGGTGGCCTGGGCCCGCAAGGTCTTCGGGGGCCTTTCCGACGCCGAGGCGACCTACCGTCTTTGGGAGGCCATCCTGGAGACGGCCCGCGTGGTGGACGATGACCCCACGAGCGCCTGGGAGACCCACGACGCCACCCTCGCCAAGAACAAGCGCCGCCTGAACGAGGCCCACTACGAGGCGCTTCACTACACCTCCTCCAACGGGACCGACCTTACGGTTGGCCTACCTGCGGCCCACGTCTGGGAGGGCGGTTCGGCCCGTACCAAGGGCGGCGTGGTCTTCTTCCCCAACATCCCCACCGAGGAGGTCTACACCTCGCCCGACCGCTTGCGCGCCGATGGCATCGTCTACTCGGCCCTGCCGCTCGTCCACAACGGCTCGGTCATCCGTGACTTCTGGATTCGCTTCGAGCAGGGCCGCGTGGTGGAGTACGGCGCCGATCGCGGCTACGACGTGCTGGCGAGCATCATCGAGACCGACGAGGGCTCGCACCACCTCGGCGAGTGTGCCCTCATCTCCAAGAACACCCCCATTCGCCAAAGCGGCCTGCTCTTCTACAACACGCTCTATGACGAGAACGCGAGCTGCCATCTGGCGCTGGGGATGGGCTTCCCCGACTGCTACGAGGGCGGTGTCGACATGGACAAGGAGACCCTGCTGGCCGCCGGCGTGAACGAGAGCGCCCAGCACGTGGACTTCATGATCGGCACCGACGACCTCAACGTCTATGGCGTTCGTGCTGACGGCTCCGAGGTTGCCATCTTCGACCACGGCCAGTGGAGCTGGGAGTAGGGCAGCGGCGCTAGCGCATCGCCATCCGTCTTTGCCGTTAGCTGCGCGCCGCCGGCATTCCTCGCCGTGCGCGGGGTGGCGGGAGGTGCGTGGCCTGCGGCTGCGGGCCGGGGCCTCGTTGCCTTGCCCTGCGCGGGTGGCCGCTATCGGCTAGAATCAGACCTGCGCGTTCGCGGGCGGAATCGCCTGGCGCATATGCGCGCCGTTAGCTCAGTTGGCAGAGCAGGGGACTTTTAATCCCAAGGTCCAGGGTTCGACCCCCTGACGGCGCACCAGAAAAATTGGCAGGCAGCTGGCATTCCGCCGACTGCCTGCTTTTGTGTCTCGGGTTGGCCCCACCAGGGCCGAACCCACGCGGATTGCGCGCAATGCGGCCGCCTGGGCCATATTCCGCCGTAGCTCCCCGCAAGAAATCGCTGCGGGCCGGTAGCCCCGCACAATCTTGTGAGGCGCGGTAAAATCGAGCGTTGTGCATAAGACACAGGCCAGCCAAACGCTCAGGAGGCAGCGCATGATCGACCGCTACACCCGCCCGGAGATGGGCCACATCTTCTCGCTGGAGAACAAGTACGCTATCTGGCAGGAGATCGAGGTCCTTGCCTGCGAGGCCCAGGCCGAGCTTGGCAAGATTGGCATCACCGCCGAGGAGGCAGCCTGGATTCGTGACCACGCCAACTTCGAGAAGGCCAAGGTCGACGAGATCGAGGAGGTCACGCGCC